>CAUPXG010000001.1:0-300000 GCA_963515155.1 Streptococcus oralis
ACTTGCTAGAGGGATATGCACCGCCGTACTGTTATGTGGGGATTTTTGAAACCTTGGGTTCAAAAATCAGTCAGCTAAATCCACTTTGATGAGACTGTTGGAAATCTTAGTTTATTTGATATAAGATTTCCTTACAGATTCACAAAGTTAATTAGCGACGTCCCCAGTACCTAAGGTGCATATCAAAAAGATTGAAGAAAATGTAAAGGGAAAAACATGACAAAAAACTTATTAGTAGAACTCGGTCTTGAAGAGTTACCAGCCTACGTAGTAACTCCAAGCGAAAAACAACTAGGTGAAAAAATGGCAGCCTTCCTCAAGGAAAACCGCCTGTCTTTTGAAGCCATTCAAACCTTCTCAACACCACGCCGTTTGGCTGTTCGTGTCACTGGGCTTGCAGACAAGCAATCTGATTTGACAGAAGATTTCAAGGGGCCAGCAAAGAAAATTGCCTTGGATAGTGATGGAAACTTCACCAAAGCAGCTCAAGGATTTGTCCGTGGAAAAGGCTTGACAGTTGAAGATATTGAATTCCGTGAAATCAAAGGTGAAGAATATGTCTATGTTACCAAGGAAGAAGTGGGGCAACCAGTTGAAGCCATTGTTCCAGGTGTTGTAGACGTCTTGAAGTCACTGACTTTCCCTGTCAGCATGCACTGGGCTAACAACACTTTTGAATACATCCGCCCTGTACACACTTTAACTGTTCTTTTAGATGAAGAAGAGTTTGATTTGGATTTCCTTGATATCAAGGGCGGTCGTGTGAGTCGCGGCCATCGTTTCTTGGGACAAGAAACCAAGATTCAGTCAGCATTGAGCTACGAAGAAGATCTTCGTAAGCAGTTTGTAATCGCGGATCCACGTGAACGTGAGCAAATGATTGTTGACCAAATCAAGGCAATCGAAGCTGAACATGGTGTACGTATCGAAATTGATGCTGATTTGCTCAATGAAGTCTTGAACTTGGTTGAATACCCAACTGCCTTTATGGGAAGTTTTGATGCCAAATACCTTGAAGTTCCAGAAGAAGTTTTGGTAACTTCGATGAAAGAACACCAACGTTACTTTGTTGTTCGTGATCAAGACGGTAAACTCCTACCAAACTTCATTTCAGTTCGTAACGGAAACGCAGAGCATTTGGAAAATGTCATCAAAGGAAATGAAAAAGTTTTGGTAGCCCGCTTGGAAGACGGTGAATTCTTCTGGCGTGAAGACCAAAAATTGGTCATTTCAGATCTTGTTGAAAAATTGAACCATGTGACTTTCCATGAGAAGATTGGTTCCCTTCGTGAACACATGATTCGTACAGGGCAGATTGCCATTCTCTTGGCAGAAAAGGCTGGTTTGTCAGTGGATGAAACGGTTGACCTAGCGCGTGCAGCAGCCATTTACAAGTTTGACTTGTTGACGGGTATGGTTGGTGAGTTTGATGAGCTCCAAGGTATTATGGGTGAAAAATATGCCCTTCTTGCTGGAGAAACTCCAGCGGTGGCAGCTGCTATTCGTGAACACTACATGCCGACATCAGCCGAAGGAGAACTTCCAGAGAGCAAGGTTGGAGCCATTCTAGCCATTGCAGACAAATTGGATACAATTTTGAGTTTCTTCTCAGTAGGCTTGATTCCTTCAGGTTCTAATGACCCTTATGCTCTTCGTCGTGCGACCCAAGGTGTGGTTCGTATCTTGGATGCTTTTGGTTGGCACATTGCTATGGATGAGTTGATTGATAGCCTTTACAGTTTGAAATTTGACAGCTTGACTTATGAAAATAAAGCAGAGGTTATGGACTTTATCAAGGCTCGTGTTGATAAGATGATGGGTTCAACTCCAAAAGATATCAAGGAAGCAGTTCTTGCAAGTTCAAACTTTGTTATGGCGGATATGCTAGAAGCAGCAAGTGCTCTTGTCGAAGCAAGCAAGAAAGAAGATTTCAAATCGTCTGTCGAATCCCTCTCACGTGCTTTCAACTTGGCTGAAAAAGCCGAAGGAACTGATACTGTTGATCCTGCTCTCTTTGAGAATGAAGAAGAGAAAGCCTTGGCAGAAGCAGTAGAATCACTTGTTTTGTCAGGGGCTGCAAGTCAGCAATTAGAACAACTCTTTGCGCTTAGTCCAGTTATTGATGCTTTCTTTGAAAATACCATGGTAATGGCTGAAGATCAGACTGTTCGACAAAATCGTTTGGCAATCTTGTCGCAATTAACCAAGAAAGCAGCTAAACTTGCACGTTTCAACCAAATTAATACCAAATAAACTCAGTCAAACGGACTGTATCTTATCACAAAGGAGAAGAAATGGATCCGAAAAAAATCGCTCGTATCAACGAGCTTGCCAAAAAGAAAAAAACAGAAGGCTTAACTTCTGCTGAAAAAGTGGAACAAGCTAAACTTCGTGAGGAGTACATCGATGGCTATCGTCGTTCTGTTCGTCATCACATTGAAGGAATTAAAATGGTGGACGAGGAAGGCAATGACGTCACACCAGAAAAACTACGTCAGGTACAACGTGAAAAAGGTTTGCATGGGCGTAGTTTAGATGATCCTAACTCATAAAACGAAAGGGGGTTGTAGATGATATACAAAACCCTTTTTTGATAACAACAAAAAAGAAGGAGCCACTAGGCTCCTTTTTGGTTTCTTAGTTGCTTGCACCAGAAGTAGCGTCTGCGCCACCACCGTGGCCTCCAGCATCCCCTGAATCAGAAGCGCCAGAAGTAGCATCGGCGTCTCCATGACCTCCAGCTGCAGGAGCAAAAGGTCCACTACCACCTACCAAACGTTGACCAGTTTCTTGTAAGTACCAGTCAAGCCATGGTTGGAAGTTAAAGACGATTTCATTGATTCCAGCGTATGATCCATCAGGATAATACATCGCTTGGTAGTTGTGTGTGTTGATGACACCTGCAGGAGAACCTGGAACGATTGTACGGACGTATTCTTGGTTTCCGTTGCGAAGTGTTCCGATAACCCACTCTACGTTCTTCATGCGTGCTGGTGGAAGGGATCCATGAACAGTCGACATACGGCTACCTGATTGAGGGGGTACACGTTTAGCAAACATGGTGTCTGGATCTTGGTGAGCGTTGTTGTAGTAGAGGAATTGGTTGTTGTCGTCAGCGTATGTCAATTCAAATGGCATAGCTTTCAAGAACATATCAATTTGGTTAACTGTCAGGATACCGTGGTCCAATTTGACATAGGTATCACCAGAAACAGCTCCAGTGATTGCTGCAACTTTTTCTACCCATTCTGGATCGTCAGGATCAACTTCTGTAATGGTTGTAGCAATTGGTTTTCCACAATCCAAGTCTTCTGGTTCGATTGGTTTTGGTTTTTTCAATTTCGAAACGACTCCTACGTATTTAACAAAGTTATCTAAGCAAGTTTCAAGGAATTTAACAGTTCCTTCGTTGGTGATGTTTCCATTGTTATCAAAAGCTTCTTTGGCTTTACCAAGAAGGAATTCGTTACCTGGAAGCGTGTAGGCATTAACACCTGGAGCATCAAGGATTTTACGAAGGTGAACTTGGGCACGTGATGTTCCTTGGTCATAGTATGATGCACCCACAATCATAACAGGTTTGTTTTCAAATGGATGAACTTCGTATGAAAGCCATTCGAGTACAGATTTAAGTGAAGCTGAGATAGTGTGGTTGTGCTCAGGAGTAGCGATAATAACACCATCAGCACGTGTAATCTTGTTATACAAGAAACGCAATTGGAAGCTTTCGTCCCATTTTTCGTCTTGGTTAAACATTGGAACTTCGTCGATTTCAAGGACTTCTAATTCAAATTTGAATTTGAAATTGCGACGAATAAATTCCAAGAGTTTGCGGTTATATGATTGATCGTAGTTTGATCCAACAAGTCCAACAAATTTCATTCTTTCGGTCTCCTATCTTACAAATTTTCCCAGTCAAATTCTTCAGCATCTTTGCGAAGCAATTCTTGTGCATTGCGCAATTTTTCAGTAATTTTCACAAAGATACGGAAGTCATCAAAGATGGCATCCAATTTCTTGATGACATCAAGGTCAACCAAGTCACCACTTGGGTTAAATGCTTGAAGAGAGTGAGAAAGCAAGAATTCATCTGGTAGAACATTTGCCTTGATTTCAGGAGCGTTCAAGATTTGACGAAGTTGCAATTGGGCACGAGATGAACCAAGTGTACCGTAGGAAGCACCAGTGATCATGATTGGTTTGTTCAAAAGTGGGTAGATACCGTAAGATAGCCAAGCAAGAGCGCTCATCAATACCGCAGGGATAGAGTGGTCGTACTCAGGAGTACCGATAATCACACCATCAGCCTCTTCAATTTTAGCTGCAATCTCAAGAATTTCAGCTGGAAGTTGCTTATCTGCTGGTTTGTTGAAAACAGGGATATCCTTGATTTCAACGAGTTCAATTTCAGCTTTATCAGCAAAGTGTTTTTGCATGTATTGGAGCAATTGGCGGTTTGTAGAACGTTTAGAGTTCGTTCCAACAATGGCAATAAGTTTTAGCATGAGATTTCCTTTCTCTTTTTACATAATACAATTTTGAAGGCCTGAAGAACAAGCAAGGCGTCCCTCTTTGTCAATGAGGATGGCTTCAATACCATCTATACTTTCGACTTGCCAGAGGATAGAAGCGCTTCGCTCTCCGAAAAGGCGTGTAGTCCAAATCTCACCATCAACGGATTTATCAGAGATAATCGTTAGGCTAGCGAGATCGGTTTCGACAGGGAATCCTGTCTCACTATCAAAGATATGGTGATAGTCTTTTCCATCTACTGTCAGGTGGCGTTCATAGATACCTGAAGTGACAACGGATTTGTTAGAAGCAGGAATGGTTAGGAGATGGTTGCCACGAGGATTTCGCGGATCTTGAATCCCAATCTGCCAGGCTTTCCCGTCTTTGACTTGATTGTTCCCGATGGTGAGGATATTTCCTCCGAGATTGATCAGGGCAGAGGTGACACCGTGTGCTTTTAAATACTGGGCAACCTTATCTGCACTATAGCCCTTGGCTAAACAACCTAAATCAAGCTTCATTCCTTTCTTCTCTAAAAAGACAGTAGAGCTAGTCGGATCCAACTTGATAAAATGAGGGTCAACTAGAGGCAAGACAGCTTCGATTTCGTCTAACTTTGGAAGCCGTGCATCTGCAAATCCGATTCGCCAGGTTTGAATCAAGGGACCAATACTGATATTGAGATGGCTAGACGGAGCTAGGCTATGCTCCAGTCCAAGAGCAATCAGTTCAAACAGGTCAGGATGAACCTTAACAGGTTTGATTCCAGCCTGGTAGTTGATTTCCATCAGTTCGGATTCTTGACTGTTGGCGTTGAAGCGGTATTCGAGCTCCTTGAGTAAATCAAAGGCTCCTTGAAGTAGGCAATCAGCCTGTTCATCTACTAATGAAATCGTGATCGTTGTTCCCATTAGCCGTTCAGAACGTGAATGAAGAGACAAGCTACCAGCTCCTTTCTCTTTATAGGAAATCATTTAATATAAGGTAGTTAAAGAAAAATTAAACCCCTTACATTTTCTTTCCATGTATCTAGCATATCATAAAGTCAGCGTTTTCACAAATGAATTTTGACAAAAAGTCAAGAAATATGCTCAAAATCAATATGAAAACGATAGAAAAATTAGATTTATCAATGTTAAGTGTATTTTTTTCTGAAAAAAAGAGAATTCTGAGCAAATACCTTGTAAACGCTAACAGTAAATGATATACTAGAAAGGTAAATCAAAAATTAAAGGTAGGAATTTTTCTATGAGTAAAATCGTTGTAGTTGGTGCTAACCACGCTGGTACAGCTTGTATTAATACCATGTTGGACAATTTCGGACATGAGAACGAAATCGTAGTATTTGACCAAAACTCAAATATTTCATTCCTTGGTTGTGGAATGGCGCTTTGGATCGGGGAACAAATTGATGGCCCAGAAGGTCTCTTCTACTCTGATAAAGAAAAATTGGAAGCAAAAGGTGCTAAAGTTTACATGAACTCACCAGTTCTTTCAATTGACTACGATAACAAAGTTGTGACTGCAGAAGTTGAAGGAAAAGAGCACAAAGAGTCTTATGATAAATTGATCTTTGCTACTGGTTCAACTCCAATCTTGCCTCCAATCGAAGGTGTTGAAATCGTTAAGGGTAACCGCGAATTCAAAGCAACTCTTGAAAATGTACAATTTGTTAAATTGTACCAAAACGCTGAAGAAGTTATTGAAAAACTTGAAGACAAGAGCAAACACCTTGAGCGCATTGCCGTTGTTGGTGGTGGTTACATCGGTGTAGAACTTGCCGAAGCTTTCGAGCGTCTTGGAAAAGAAGTGGTGCTGGTAGATATCGTAGATACTGTCTTGAACGGTTACTATGACAAAGACTTCACACAAATGATGGCGAAGAACTTGGAAGACCACAACATCCGCTTGGCTCTTGGTCAAACAGTTAAAGCCATCCAAGGTGATGGTAAAGTTGAACGCTTGGTAACAGATAAAGAAACATTTGATGTAGATATGGTAGTTCTTGCTGTTGGTTTCCGTCCAAACACAGCTCTTGCTGATGGTAAGATTGAACTCTTCCGTAACGGTGCCTTCCTCGTAGACAAGAAACAAGAAACATCTATCCCAGGTGTATACGCTGTTGGTGACTGTGCAACTGTTTATGACAATGCTCGTAAAGACACTAGCTACATCGCTCTTGCATCTAACGCTGTACGTACTGGTATCGTTGGTGCTTATAATGCTTGTGGTCATGAATTGGAAGGAATCGGTGTACAAGGATCAAACGGTATCTCTATCTACGGTCTTCACATGGTTTCGACTGGTTTGACTCTTGAAAAAGCCAAAGCTGCAGGCTATAATGCAACTGAAACAGGCTTTAACGATCTTCAAAAACCAGAATTTATCAAACATGACAACCACGAAGTTGCCATCAAGATTGTCTTTGACAAAGACAGCCGCGAAATTCTTGGCGCTCAAATGGTATCACATGATGCTGCTATCAGCATGGGAATTCATATGTTCTCACTTGCTATCCAAGAACATGTGACCATTGATAAATTGGCCTTGACAGACCTATTCTTCTTGCCACATTTCAACAAACCATACAATTACATCACAATGGCTGCACTTACAGCTGAAAAATAAAATTTGATGAACTATCTGGCCTTAAGTTAAGGTCAGATAGTTTTTTACATTACTGTACCCAGACAATCATCCTTTTTCTATCTTGTACTTCATTCTAATCTGGCTTAAAATGAAATAGTAGCTACCAATACAAATGATGAGGATTAAGAAATGACTGAAAATCGTTATGAACTAAATAAAAACTTGGCTCAGATGCTCAAAGGTGGGGTTATCATGGACGTTCAGAACCCTGAACAGGCTCGTATCGCAGAGGCTGCTGGTGCGGCAGCTGTTATGGCCTTGGAGCGGATTCCAGCTGATATTCGTGCAGCCGGTGGGGTTTCCCGCATGAGCGATCCAAAGATGATTAAGGAAATCCAAGAAGCGGTGAGCATTCCAGTGATGGCCAAGGTTAGAATTGGACATTTTGTAGAAGCTCAGATTTTAGAGGCTATTGAGATTGACTATATCGATGAGAGTGAAGTGCTTTCTCCAGCTGATGACCGTTTCCATGTGGACAAGAAGGAATTCCAAGTTCCTTTTGTCTGTGGCGCTAAGGACTTGGGTGAAGCCTTGCGTCGTATCGCTGAAGGAGCTTCTATGATTCGGACAAAAGGAGAACCGGGTACAGGAGACATTGTTCAAGCCGTTCGTCATATGCGCATGATGAATCAAGAAATTCGCCGCATTCAAAATCTCCGTGAGGATGAACTTTATGTTGCTGCCAAGGACTTACAAGTCCCTGTTGAATTGGTCCAATACGTTCATGAACATGGAAAATTGCCAGTTGTAAACTTTGCAGCTGGAGGTGTGGCAACGCCAGCTGATGCTGCGCTGATGATGCAATTGGGGGCAGAAGGTGTTTTTGTTGGATCAGGTATTTTCAAGTCAGGAGATCCTGTTAAACGAGCAAGTGCTATTGTCAAAGCCGTAACCAACTACCAAAATCCTCAAATTTTGGCTCAAATCTCTGAAGACCTAGGAGAAGCCATGGTTGGTATCAATGAGAATGAAATCAAAATTCTCATGGCTGAGCGAGGAAAATAGATGAAAATCGGAATATTGGCCTTGCAAGGCGCCTTTGCAGAACATGCAAAAGTGTTAGAGAAGTTAGGTGTTGTTAGTGTAGAAATCAGAAATTTAGATGATTTTCAACAAGTTCAGAGTGACTTGTCCGGTTTGATATTACCTGGCGGTGAGTCTACAACCATGGGCAAGCTCTTGCGCGACCAGAACATGCTGCTTCCCATCCGAGAAGTCATTCTATCTGGATTACCCGTTTTTGGGACCTGTGCAGGCTTGATTTTGCTGGCTAAGGAAATCACTTCTCAGGAAGAAAGTCATCTTGGAACCATGGATATAGTGGTTGAGCGCAATGCTTATGGGCGCCAACTAGGAAGCTTCTATACAGAGTCAGAATGTAAGGGAGTTGGCAAGATTCCCATGACCTTTATCCGCGGACCAATTATCAGCAGTGTTGGAGAGGGTGTAGAAATTCTAGCAACAGTTGATGATCAAATCGTTGCAGCCCAAGAAAAAAATATGCTGGTAACCTCTTTTCATCCAGAATTGACAGATGATGTTGGCTTGCACCAGTACTTTATCAATATGTGTAAAGAAAAAAGTTGAGAATGTTTTCTCAACTTTTTTACATGTAATAAACAATAGCAATGTACTGGAGTGCAGATGCCGCTAGGATAAAGAGATGCCAGATCATGTGAAAATAAGGTTTTTTCTTAGCGTAAAATCCAGCTCCAACTGTATAACAGAGTCCGCCAGTTACCATGAGACTCCAGAAAATTGGCGTTGTTTGACTGATAATGGCAGGAATGATAGCTAGAACCAACCAGCCCATAATCAGGTAAAGGGCAAGGCTGAATTTCTCATTGACCTTTTTAGCAAAGATTTTATAGAGGATGCCGAAAATGGTTGTTCCCCACTGAATGGCAATAATCAGATAGCCAAACCAGTTATTCATTAAAGTCAATACGACCGGCGTGTAAGAGCCTGCGATAGCCACATAAATCATAGAATGGTCGATGATTCGCAAGACGTATTTGTGGGTCGAACCATAGGCCATAGAGTGGTAAATGGTTGACGAGAGGAACATGAGAAATAGACTGATAACAAAGATAGAAACGCCAAAAGACGATAAAAATCCGTGTGCTTCATAGCTATAGGTTGATGAAATAGGGAGTAGGATGAGCATGATAACGGCACCCACAGCATGGGTCACGCTATTAGCAATTTCCTCTCCAAAACTGAGTTTTTTACTGAGCTTTAGACTGGTATTCATTGGATTTCCTCCTCTTCTTTGATAAGGATTAAGTCTAGAGTTTGATGATAGAGTTTAACCGTTTGACAGCTAGTTTGGATAATAGGATTTTCTGGATCAATCCCATGGTTCATGTAGTCTACAAAAGCGTCGTAGAGCTGGTCTGAGCTCGCTTGAGTTTGTAGACTATTAAGTGTCTGGGCGATTTCTTGGATTGAAAAGACAGACTTGAGAGTGGTGATGGCAATCAAACGGGCAATCTGTTTGCGTTGGTATTTTTTCTTGTCAGGCTTTGTCAGGTAACCGTGTTTGACATAGTTATTGACCATGGATGCTGTTAGCCCCTTGTCTTTATCTGGAGAGATAGGGGCACAGACTTGATTGACATAAAGCAAAACCTGATCCAGATAGAGGTCAATGTTTGGAATGTCTTCCCATTTTGGGTAGGAAAAGATAGAATTCATTTCCAACTCCTTTTTATCTAGTTTCAATAACTAGATTATAAAATAATAAAAAACAAAAGTCAAGTTTCAACTGCTTGTAGAAAGCTTTAAATTATGCTATGATGAGAGAAACTAGTTAGAAATGAGGGGAAGAGATGGAGATTCGTTTAGCTTTTCCAAACGAAGTAGATGCGATTATGCAGGTGATGGAGGATGCCAAAAAGTGTTTAGCCAATTCTGGTAGTGACCAGTGGCAAAATGGCTATCCAAATGCCGAAATCATTATTGATGATATCATCTCTGGTCAAGCCTATGTGGCCTTAGAAGAGGGAGAACTGTTAGCCTATGCTGCTGTGACCAAGAACCCAGAGGAAGCCTATGAAGCCATTTATGAAGGAAGTTGGCAGGGGGAAGAATCAGAATATCTGGTCTTTCACCGTATCGCTGTCGCAACAGATGTCCAAGGACAAGGAGTTGCTCAGACTTTCCTAGAAGGCTTGATTGAAGGTTTTGATTACCTAGATTTTCGTTCAGATACACATGCAGAAAACAAGACCATGCAGCATATCTTTGAAAAACTTGGATTTAGTCAGGTCGGTAAGGTTCCAGTTGATGGGGAACGCTTGGCCTATCAGAAATTAAAAAAATGAAGCAGAAAAAGTACGCAAAAATGCTCTACCCGTCGCCAATTGGGACCTTATCCTTAGTTGCTGACAAGCAATATCTGTATGGAATTTGGGTACAGGACCAAACTCACTTTGAGAGGGGATTAGGGGATGAAACGATAGAAGAAGTTGATGGCCATCCTGTATTAGAGCAGGTTATTTCCTATTTAGATACCTATTTCGAAGGCAGTGTTCAGGATCTATCTGACTTACCTTTGGCTCCTATTGGAACAGATTTTGAAACGCGAGTCTGGGCATACTTACAGGCCATTCCTTATGGTCAGACAGTAACTTACGGACAAATAGCGCAAGACCTGCAAGTGGCTTCTGCCCAAGCGATTGGCGGAGCAGTGGGGCGCAATCCTTGGTCCATCCTCGTACCCTGTCATCGTGTGCTGGGGTCAGGCAATCGCTTGACAGGCTATGCATCAGGAGTCGAAAAGAAAGCCTGGCTCTTGCAACATGAAGGTGCAGCATTTCAAGAAAATAAAAAATAGAAAGAAAAGAAGATGTTAGAATTTATCGAATACCCAAAATGTTCAACTTGTAAGAAAGCAAAAAATGAATTGGATCAACTTGGACTGGAATACCAAGATGTCCACATCGTAGAAGAAACACCAAGTGAAGAAGTAATTTTGGACTGGTTAGAAACTTCCGGTTTTGAAGTGAAACAATTTTTCAATACCAGCGGGATCAAATACCGAGAACTAGGCCTAAAAGATAAGGTGGAAAGTTTGTCAAAACAAGAAGCAGCTAAGCTTCTAGCCAGTGATGGCATGTTATTGAAACGTCCAATTTTGGTGGAGAATGGTGCTGTTAAACAAATCGGCTATAGAAGACCCTATGAGGACTTAGGTTTGAGATAGTTTTTATTTATCTCCTTGATAGGTAAAATATATAGCCTCCCTGTTTTAAAGTGTGATAAACTAGAAGATAGACGAAGTTTGAGAAGCCCGTAGCAAATAATTTGCTTGCGAGCAGAAGTATGATAGAATGAATCATTATCAGGAGAGGATGTTTTTATGACTGTTACAACATTTTTAGCATCAGATTGGTACCAAAGTTTGATGCAACTCATTCCGGATGGTAAGCTCTTTAGTTTGCGTTCGGTCTTTGATGGAATTCCAAGGATTGTCCAACAACTGCCTACAACCTTGATGTTGACGCTTGGGGGTGCACTCTTTGGTTTGCTACTTGCCCTGATTTTTGCCATTGTTAAGATTAATCGTGTTAAGATTTTATATCCCTTGCAGGCCTTTTTCGTCAGCTTCTTAAAAGGTACCCCAATCCTAGTCCAACTTATGTTGACCTACTACGGAATTCCTTTGTTATTGAAAGCTATCAACCAGCAATGGGGCACTGGTTTTAATATCAATGCGATTCCAGCGGCACTTTTTGCGATTGTGGCCTTTGCTTTTAATGAGGCGGCTTATGCAAGTGAAACGATTCGTGCAGCCATCCTTTCTGTTAACCCAGGTGAAATTGAGGCGGCACGCAGTTTGGGTATGACTCGTGCGCAAGTATACCGTCGTGTGATTATTCCAAATGCGGCGGTGGTAGCGACACCGACTTTGATTAACTCCCTTATCGGTTTGACCAAGGGAACTTCTCTAGCCTTTAGCGCAGGTGTTGTGGAGGTCTTTGCCCAAGCTCAGATTTTAGGTGGAGCTGATTATCGCTATTTTGAACGTTTCATCTCCGTAGCCCTTGTTTATTGGGTAGTCAATATCGGAATTGAAAGCCTCGGCCGTTTCATCGAGAGAAAAATGGCTATCTCAGCACCGGATACAGTGTCTACAGATGTGAAAGGAGACCTTCGTTAATGATTAAGATTTCGAATTTAAGCAAATCCTTTTCAGGACAGACAGTCTTGAATCATCTGAACTTGGATATCCAAAAAGGTGAGGTAGTGGCTTTGATTGGTTCATCTGGAGCTGGGAAATCAACCTTTCTTCGTAGTTTGAACTACCTTGAAACTCCAGATAGTGGAACGATTCAGATTGACAATTTTAAAGTTGATTTTTCTCAGATTAGCCAAGAAGAGATTCTAACCCTTCGTCGCAAGTTATCTATGGTTTTCCAACAGTTTAATTTGTTTGAACGACGAACAGCCCTTGACAATGTCAAGGAAGGTTTGGTTGTCGTTAAGAAATTATCGGACGAGGAAGCAACAAAAATCGCCAAGGAAGAGTTGGCCAAGGTTGGTCTTTCTGACCGTGAAAATCATTATCCTCGTCACTTATCAGGTGGACAAAAGCAACGGGTTGCCCTCGCGCGTGCGCTTGCTATGAAACCAGATGTCTTGCTCTTGGACGAGCCCACTTCAGCCCTTGACCCAGAGTTGGTCGGTGAAGTAGAAAAGTCTATTGCAGACGCTGCAAAGTCAGGTCAGACCATGATTTTGGTCAGTCACGATATGTCTTTTGTAGCCCAAGTGGCAGACAAGGTTTTATTCCTAGATAAAGGGAAAATCATCGAGTCTGGCACACCGGATGAAATCATCAATCATCCGAAAGAAGAACGAACAAAAGAATTCTTTGCTAGTTACAAACGGACTTATATTTGATATAATAGAACAAGGAAAACTCAGTTAGTTGGACTAGCTGAGTTTACTCTTTAAAAAAGATAGAAACGAGAGAGATCATGCTACTGCATCTATTTTCTTTGTATTTCGAGAGTTTGATCTTAACGACCATCCTTGTCGTGATTTTTCTGGGGATTTGGATTGGATTGAGAGCTATGTCTGGTGTGGACAAGACAGCCAAAGCTCGCCAAGCTCATCTCTATGATATGATTATGATTGGAGTTTTGGTCGTTCCAGTGTTATCCTTTGCCGTCATGAGTTTGCTCTTGGTTTTCAAGGCATAATCCTTGCGTGACTAGCAAGAATGAGTTAGAATAAAGAAAGTTACAACAAGAAAGAAGGAATCGAAATGTACGATACGATTATTGTCGGTGCTGGACCTGCGGGAATGACCGCTGCCTTATATGCTGCTCGAAGCAATCTGAAAGTGGCTTTGATTGAAGGTGGTCTGTCAGGCGGGCAAATGAATAACACATCTGATATTGAAAACTATCCAGGTTATGCCAACATCAGTGGACCTGAATTAGCTGAAAAGATGTTTGAACCACTTGAAAACCTTGGAGTGGAGCATCTTTATGGCTATGTTGAAAATATTGAAGACCAGGGTGACTATAAGAAGGTAATCACTGATGATCAAGTTTACGAAACCCGTACTGTCATTGTAGCAACTGGTTCTAAACACCGTCTTTTGGGAGTTCCCGGAGAAGAAGAACTGAACAGTCGTGGTGTTTCTTACTGTGCGGTCTGTGATGGAGCTTTCTTCCGTGACCAAGACTTGCTCGTAGTCGGTGGTGGAGATTCAGCGGTAGAAGAAGCTCTCTTCTTAACTCGCTTTGCCAAGTCCGTCACTATTGTTCACCGTCGAGATGAACTTCGTGCCCAAAAGGTTTTGCAAGACCGTGCTTTTGCAAATGAGAAAGTCAACTTTATCTGGGATTCTGTTGTCAAGGAAATCAAAGGTGAAAACCGAGTAGAATCTGTCGTATTTGAAAATGTAAAAACGGGTCAAGTGACAGAGCAAACCTTCGGTGGTGTCTTTATCTATGTCGGTTTGGATCCTGTTAGCGATTTTGTTAAAGAATTGAATATTCAAGACCAGGCAGGCTGGATCGTAACAGACAATCACATGAAAACTGCCGTTGACGGGATCTTTGCAGTTGGAGATGTTCGCCAGAAAGACCTTCGCCAAGTGACAACAGCAGTTGGAGATGGGGCTATCGCTGGTCAAGAAGCTTACAAATTTATTACAGAACATAGTTAAGAAAAAAGTTTCCAATCAAGTGATTGGAAACTTTTTTATAGTCGGTTTCGGAAAACTTCGTACATGAGAATGGCTGCAGCAACACTGGCATTAAGGCTTTGAACATGTCCATTCATAGGAATGGTAATCATTTCATCGACCTGTTTTTTGATATTGCTAGAGATGCCTTTTCCTTCATTTCCGATGATGAGGGCGATTTTCCCTTTTGTATTCCACTTGTGGCAAGGAGTACCGTTCATATCCGTTCCAAAGGTCCAGAATCCTTCAGCCTTGAGTTTGTCTAGGGTTTGACTGAGGTTGGTCACTCGGGCAATCGGTACATGCTCAATAGCACCTGTGGCCGTTTTGGCAACGACAGGAGTCACTCCGACAGCACGGTGCTTGGGAATGATGACACCTGAAACATTGGTCGCATCAGCTGTTCGCAAGATTGAACCCAGATTATGAGGGTCAGTTAGACCATCCAGAATCAATAAAAGTGGATTTTCTTCTTGTTGTGTTTTGGCAAGGATGTGATCCAGCTCGCTATAGGCAAATTCGGATACTCGTAGAACAAAACCTTGGTGGACAGCGCCTTCGGTCATCTCAGAGAGGGATTTTTTTGAAGTCCAAGAAATGGATACCTTCTTTTCTGTAGCCAGTTCCTTGACTTTTTCAACATTCTTACCTCGAAGATCTTCTTGGAGGTAAAGTTTATTTCCAGTGTTTGCAAGGAGGGCTTCTGTAACGGCGTGGACGCCATAGACAATATCATTTGTTTTCATGCCTCTATTATAACACAAAACCCCGTCTTGCAACGGGATTTTCTTTATTCGAGGATGAGGAGTCCATCTTTAACAGCAAATGGATCTTTTTCATTGATACGATCGTAAAACATGATTCCGTTTAGATGATCAATTTCATGTTGGACAACGATAGAGTTGTAACCTTTGAGCTTGATACGGTGTTTTTCGCCGTCCTTGTCAAAGTAATCAACAGTGACACGGGCATGACGGACAACATAACCTGGCACGTTACGGTCAACAGATAGGCAACCTTCTCCTTCACCAAGAGCAGCGTCCTGAACAGAGTGGGAGACGATTTTCGGATTGTACATAACAGCTTGTAAATCGTAGGCTTCCTGTGGAGTTTCACCTTCTTCCACAATATTTGGCACTAAAACAGCGATAATGCGTTTTGAGATATCGAGTTGGGGAGCAGCAAGTCCAACCCCACCGCGGAGTCCCATCTTTTCAGCCATAACAGGATCTTGGGAATGTTTGAGGAATTGCATCATCTTTTCACCAAGGATGATTTCCTGGTCAGACAGTGGGAAAGTGACCTCCTCAGCAACTGCGCGAAGAGTTGGATTCCCCTCGCGGATAATATCGTTCATATCAATTAAGTGAGCAGCTTTTGTAATACGTTCTATTGCAGACATTTTCTCTCCTTTCATTACCTCTACATGATAACACAAAATAGGCGAGAAAGAAAGCCGCAGAAGTTCCTAAAAAATAATATAATAAACGGTATTCCTCTTTTGTCTGTGGTATAATAAAAGAAAAGACTTGCAGTAAAAGCAAGGGGGGAATAAAGATGGAAAAGCGACAAGATAGACGGTCTCAGGGCTCTCTTTATGGGGTGTGGAGAACTAGTGTGGATTTCTTTCGGAATTATAAATCCTGGACCAATGCCCAGTTTATTATTGTGTTATTGCTTGCAGTTGCCTTATCCATGGGGGGGAACTTATTAGTTCGAGCAGTACAAGGTAGTAAGGGAACGAGTCCTAGTAGTCAAACTCTTGATTCTGCAAGTACTTCCAGTCAATCCAAGGAAAATCAGTCTGGTGAAACGACGGCGCGTATCATGGCAAATGGTGACCTTCTCTACCACATCCCCATCTACCGAACAGCTCTTAAAGAAGATGGAACCTATGATTTTCATGAAAATTTTGAGTATGTCAAGCCCTGGCTCAAGCAAGCGGATTTAGTGATTGGTGACTTTGAAGGAACTGTGAACAAGGACCACTATTTGGCAGGTTATCCTCTTTTTAATGCACCTGGTGAGGTAATGGATGCGATCAAGGATGCAGGCTATCAAGTTTTAGACCTAGCTCACAATCACATCCTAGATTCACAGATAGAGGGAGTGGTTTCAACGGCTCAAGCTATTGAAAAGGCAGGGATGACACCCATAGGGGTCTACACACATGAATCCCGTGACCAAGCTCCACTAGTTATCAAGGAAGTCAATGGTATCAAGGTAGCTCTCCTGGCCTATTCTTACGGTTTTAATGGCATTGAGCAGTATATCTCTCAAGAGGATTATAATCGCTATCTTTCTGACCTGAATGAAGATAAGATGAAGGCAGAAATTGAACGAGCTGAGCAAGAAGCGGATATTACTGTCATCATGCCTCAGATGGGAATTGAGTACCAGCTAGAACCGACGGAAGAACAGAAAACACTGTACCACAAGATGATTGACTGGGGAGCTGATATTATTTTTGGAGGGCATCCTCACGTCGTTGAACCTGCTGAAACAGTTGAAAAAGATGGTGATAAAAAACTGATCATCTATTCCATGGGAAATTTCCTCTCAAATCAACGCATTGAAACCATGCAAGACGAGGAAAATGCCAAGTGGACGGAGCGCGGTGTTCTCATGGATGTGACCATTAAGAAAAAAGATGGCAAGACAAGGATTGAAACTGCTAAAGCGCATCCGACATGGGTCAATCGGACACCCAAAGGAACTTACTCTCCAGAAGGCTATCCGCTCTTCCTCTATCAGACCTATATCCTAGAGGACTTCATTGAGGGGGGCAGTCACCGTGATCAGTTGGACGAGGCGACCAAGGAACGAATTGACACGGCCTATAAAGAAATGAATGAACATGTAGGGTTGAAGTGGTAGGTGCTCACCCTAAAGGAGATAGGATGACGATTAAATTAATTGCAACAGACATGGATGGAACCTTGCTAGACCCGAGAGGTCAGCTGGATCTGCCCCGCTTGGAAAGGATTTTAGATCAGCTGGATCAAAGGGATATCCGTTTTGTCATTGCGACAGGGAATGAAGTCCATCGGATGAGGCAATTATTAGAACACTTGGCGAGTCGAGTAGTTCTGGTTGTTGCTAACGGTGCTCGGATATTTGAGTATGATACATTACTTCAAGCTCAGACCTGGGATGATTCTATGGTTGACAAGGCTCTCCTTCATTTTAAAGGGAGAGAGTGTCGAGATCAGTTCGTCGTTACCAGTATGAATGGGAGTTTTGTCAAGGAAGGAACGATTTTTACAGACCTGGAAAAATTTATGACTCCAGAGATGATTGAAAAACTTTACCAAAGGACCAATTTTGTGGATGAGCTAAACTCAGACCTCTTTGGAGGAGTTCTAAAGATGAGCATGGTCGTTGGTGAAGAACGTTCTAGTTCAGTTTTGCAGGAAATCAATGATCTCTTTGATGGTCGTGTAAGGGCTGTTTCTAGCGGTTATGGCTGTATTGATATCCTGCAAGCTGGTGTTCACAAGGCTTGGGGATTGGAAGAATTACTCAAGCGCTGGGATTTGACATCAGAACAGATCATGGCTTTTGGTGATAGCGAAAATGATGTTGAGATGTTGGAGATGGCTGGAATTGCCTATGCTATGGAAAATGCTGATGATGAGGCCAAGGCAGTTGCAACAGCCCTAGCTCCAGCTAACAGCCAAGGGGGCGTTTATCAGATTCTAGAAAAGTGGTTAGAGAAAGAGGGATAAGGTGGCAGTACAGTTATTAGAAAATTGGCTTCTAAAAGAGCAAGCAAAGATTCAAACCAAGTATCGTGAACTCAATCAGATTTCTCTTTTAGAACCAGATATGATTTTTATCGGCGATTCGATTGTAGAATACTACCCTTTGCAAGAGTTACTCGGGACTGTCAAGACGATTGTTAATCGAGGCATCCGAGGTTACCAGACGAGGCTTTTATTAGAGAATTTGGATGCTCATCTTTATGGTGATGCTGTCGATCAAATTGTTCTCTTAATTGGGACAAACGATATCGGAAAAGATATTCTCATGAATGAAGCCTTGGATAATCTTGAAGGTGTGATTCAATCGCTCAACCGAGATTATCCGCTGTCACAAATAAAGCTCCTTTCGATTCTACCGGTCAATGAAGGAGAAGAATACAAGCAGACAGTTTATATCCGAACCAATGAAAAGATTAGAGAATGGAATCAAGCCTATGAGGCTCTAGCATCCGCCTATATGCAGGTAGATTTTGTGCCGATTTATGATAGTTTGACAGATTCAAAAGGACAACTTCAATCAGCCTATACAACGGATGGCCTCCATCTAAGTGTAGCCGGTTATCAAGCATTATCAGATGCTTTGAAAACGTATCTGTTCTAAAGAATTGGCTTGATTTTGCATTTTTTTTGAAGATAGGTTATAATAGTTCTAACATCCTGGGGTCGTTACGGATTCGACAGGCATTATGAGGCATATTTTGCAACCCGTGTGGCGACGTAAACGCTCAGTTAAATATAACTGCAAAAAATAACACTTCTTACGCTCTAGCTGCCTAAAAACCAGCAGGCGTGACCTGATTTGGATTGCTCGTGTTCAATAACAGGTCTTATGATTAGCGAGATACGATCAAGCCTTGTCTAGTGGTTTGATAAGAGATTAATAGACTCGCAGTTCCTAGGCTTGAGTTATGTGTCGAGGGACTGTTAAAACAATACATAACCTATGGTTGTAGACAAATATGTTAGCAGGTGTTTGGACGTGGGTTCGACTCCCACCGGCTCCATTATGAACAGGTATACAGTAGATTTTTTCCAAATTGTATCCTTTGTAGTATCCTTCGTTGTATCCTATTTATTCTAGTGTGTTAGTGGAGAATTACTCAAGAGGCTGAAGAGGACGGTTTGCTAAATCGTTAGGTCGGGTAACTGGCGCGGGGGTTCGAATCCCCCATTCTCCGTTAGATAAACCCAGTGTTTTTCTAAGCAACTATCCTTGGAGGTGGTCTCCAAGAGTAAATTTTCATAAAGAGGTGAAACATGAAAAAGATCAAGTTACTAAGTATCTTAGCACTTTCGACGGTTGTCTTGGGTGCATGTTCTGTATTTTCTAATCAGTCATCTGAAGCTTCTTCTGATAACAAGGAGAATACGGAACAAGTTGAGAAGAAGGATGAAGCAGCAGAAGTTAAAGAAAAAGTTACAAAAGATGCTGAAATTCTCTTAGACTCAGTTCTTACTAGCGACTCTGCTCGATTTAAGAAGATTTATGGCGACACTTATGAAAAATGGACTGAGGCCGTGTTTGCAGTTCAAACAAGTGAAAAAATCAAAGAAGAAGGGCTTTCACCTGCGTCTACTTACTCAGTACAATGGCACAAAGATTTCCCTGTAGAAACTCCAGAAGAAACCATTTCAGGTTTCTTGAAGATGAGACGTAGATTATATCAAGATATCGGTTCTTACACTGTTAAAGACGTGAAGGTTGATGAATCAGGAAATACAGCGACTGTTACTTTTAACTCTAAGAAGTTACACTCTAAAGGATTGGCTTCATCTACAAGGGAAGTTCTCACTACTCTTATTGGAGGTGTTGATAACCTAGGTAAATACAATCAAGCTGGTTCAAACGTTGACATCAAGCGTTACCAAACATTGGTTTCTTACTGGATTTTTGAGCATCTATTCAAGAAAGATTTCTCAACCTACAGTGACGTTGACCCTAACTTAGCTCATACACCTTTCACTACTGGTGATTTTGATACTGAAATCAAATTAACAAAGGATAAGGATGGAAACTGGCTGATTTCTCAAGAAGATTACCGTACTTTGGCGACAGAGTTGCTTGATGATACAGAAGGTTATGATAAAATTGTCCGTAAAAACTCAACTAAGTCTTCAGATAAATCTTCAAACAAATCCACTGATAAATCAACAGACAAATCTTCAGATAAAAAAGATAAAAGCAATATCTAATCCTAAGATTTAAAAGAAAAACAAGTAGTCTTAATAAACTACTTGTTTTTTTATGAATTAGGATACAAAAATGTGGTGTGATAGTTAGAGTAACTCAGCCTTTCATTCCTATATATTGTTCTTAGAGCGATGAAAAAACTGCATTGAGGTGCAGTTTTTCTTTTTTCTACGGAAGACATGGGATTCGAACCCACGCACGCTATTACACGCCTACCGCGTTTCCAACACGGCCTCTTAAGCCTCTTGAGTAATCTTCCAATACTTACTCAAATAGTCTACCATAAAGCCACTTATCTTGCAATAAAAATTTTGGAAATAAGAAAAATGATAGAATTTGACAGAAAATGATAAAAAATGCTTGACTTTGGTAGAGAATGTGCTAGAATGAATAGTGTAAACGATAACAGGAGGTGGTTTGGTGTTAAAAACTGAGCGGAAGCAACTGATTTTAGAGGAGTTAAATCAACATCATGTAGTTTCCCTAGAAAAATTGGTTAGTCTATTAGAAACATCAGAATCAACGGTACGAAGAGATTTGGATGAGTTGGAGGCGGAAAACAAGCTTCGCCGTGTGCATGGTGGAGCAGAACTACCTCACTCCTTGCAGGAAGAAGAAACCATCCAAGAAAAATCTGTCAAAAACCTTCAAGAGAAGAAGTTACTGGCTCAGAAAGCAGCCTCTCTTATCAAGGAAAAAGATGTTATCTTTATCGATGCTGGAACGACAACTGCTTTTTTAATCAGGGAATTGGTTAATAAGAATATCACAGTTGTGACCAACTCCATTCACCATGCGGTTCAGTTGGTTGAAAAACAGATTCCAACTGTCATGGTTGGAGGGAGTGTCAAGATGGCAACAGATGCATGTATCGGTGGAGTTGCTCTTAATCAAATTAACCAATTGCACTTTGACCGTGCCTTTATCGGGATGAATGGTGTCGACGATGGTTATTATACGACCCCAGATATGGAGGAGGGAGCCGTTAAGCGTGCTATTTTAGAGAATGCCAAACAAACCTATGTCTTGGTTGATTCGTCAAAGATTGGTCAAACTTGCTTTGCCAAGGTAGCACCACTTAAACGCGCTATTGTCATCACAAGTCAAGGGCATGAGCTCTTGCAGGCTATTAAGAAGAAAACGGAGGTAATAGAAGTATGATTTATACAGTCACACTTAATCCATCCATAGACTATATCGTGCGCTTGGAGCAAGTTCAAGTCGGCAGTGTCAATCGTATGGACAGTGATGATAAGTTTGCTGGTGGGAAAGGAATCAATGTTAGCCGTGTTTTGAAGCGCTTGGATATTCCTAATACTGCGACTGGATTTATCGGAGGATTTACTGGTAAATTTATCACAGATACCCTTTCAGAGGAAGAAATCGAAACTCGTTTTGTTCAAGTAGCAGAAGATACTCGTATCAATGTCAAGATTAAAGCAGACCAAGAAACAGAAATCAACGGGACTGGTCCTAATGTTGAACCGGCTCAGCTAGAAGAATTGAAAGCTATCTTATCTAGTTTAACAGCAGAAGATACAGTGGTGTTTGCAGGTTCAAGTGCTAAGAATCTAGGTAATGTTATCTACAAAGATTTGATTGCCTTGACACGCCAGACTGGTGCGCAAGTGGTTTGTGACTTTGAAGGACAGACCTTGATTGATAGTTTGGACTACCAGCCACTTTTGGTTAAACCAAACAATCACGAACTTGGAGCTATCTTTGGAGTGAAACTCGAAAGTTTAGATGAAATCGAGAACTATGCTCGAGAATTGTTAGCTAAAGGTGCTCAAAACGTTATCATCTCCATGGCTGGGGACGGTGCCCTCCTTGTCACATCTGAAGGAGCTTACTTCGCAAAACCCATCAAGGGAACAGTGAAAAATTCAGTGGGAGCTGGTGACTCTATGGTGGCTGGATTTACAGGTGAATTTGTCAAATCAAAAGATGCAGTAGAAGCCTTCAAATGGGGAGTAGCTTGTGGAACAGCAACTACCTTCTCGGATGACTTGGCAACAGCGGAATTTATTAAAGAAACATATGAAAAAGTTGAGGTAGAAAAACGATGAAAATTCAAGACCTATTGAGAAAAGATGCCATGTTGCTGGATTTGCAGGCAACTGAAAAAACAGCTGTCATCGAAGAGATGATTAAAAGTTTGGTAGATCACGGTTACGTGACGGATTTTGAAACCTTTAAAGAAGGAATTTTGGCGCGTGAAGCTCTCACTTCCACTGGCTTGGGTGATGGAATCGCTATGCCTCACAGCAAAAATTCTGCTGTAAAAGAAGCGACCGTTCTCTTTGCCAAGTCAAACAAGGGTGTTGACTATGAGAGCTTGGATGGGCAACCAACAGACCTCTTCTTCATGATTGCGGCTCCAGAAGGTGCCAATGATACCCACTTGGCAGCATTGGCAGAATTATCTCAATACTTGATGAAAGACGGTTTCGCTGACAAACTTCGTCAAGTAACATCTGCAGATCAAGTTATCGAACAATTTAACCAAGCTTCAGAAAAAGCTGAGGAACCTGTTCAAGTACCTGCTAATGACTCTGGCGACTTTATCGTAGCTGTTACAGCTTGTACGACAGGTATTGCCCATACTTACATGGCCCAAGAAGCCCTTCAAAAAGTGGCTGCTGAAATGGGTGTTGGTATCAAGGTTGAAACAAACGGAGCTAGCGGTGTTGGTAACCAACTAACTGCAGAGGACATCCGCAAGGCTAAAGCTGTTATCATCACAGCAGACAAGGCTGTTGAGATGGACCGCTTTGATGGCAAACCTTTGGTTAACCGTCCGGTTGCAGACGGTATCCGTAAGACTGAAGAATTGATTAACTTGGCTCTTTCAGGAGATGCTGAAGTCTACCGTGCTGCTAATGGAGCAAAAGCTGCAACAGCATCTAATGAAAAACAAAGTATCGGTGGTGCTTTCTACAAACACTTGATGAGTGGTGTATCTCAAATGTTGCCATTCGTTATCGGTGGTGGTATCATGATTGCCCTCGCCTTCTTAATCGACGGAGCTTTTGGTGTGCCACAAGATAGTCTTGGCAATCTCGGATCCTACCATGAGCTCGCTTCCATGTTCATGAAAATCGGTGGGGCTGCCTTTGGCTTGATGCTCCCAGTTTTTGCAGGATATGTTGCCTACTCTATCGCTGAAAAACCAGGTTTGGTAGCAGGTTTTGTGGCTGGTGCTATTGCCAAAGAAGGTTTTGCCTTTGGTAAAATTCCTTATGCCGCAGGTGGTGAAGCAACTTCAACTCTTGCAGGTGTCTCATCTGGTTTCCTAGGTGCCCTTGTTGGTGGATTTATCGCAGGTGCTTTAGTTCTTGCCATCAAGAAATACGTTAAAGTTCCTCGTTCACTTGAAGGTGCTAAATCTATCCTCATCCTACCGCTTTTCGGAACAATCTTGACAGGATTTGTTATGTTGGCTGTCAATATTCCAATGGCAGCAATCAACACTGCTATGAATGACTTCCTAGGCGGTCTTGGAGGAGGTTCAGCTGTCCTTCTTGGTATCGTTCTTGGAGGAATGATGGCTGTTGATATGGGTGGACCAGTCAACAAAGCGGCTTATGTCTTTGGTACAGGTACGCTTGCAGCGACTGTTTCTTCAGGTGGTTCTGTAGCCATGGCAGCGGTTATGGCTGGCGGAATGGTTCCACCACTTGCTATCTTTGTCGCAACCCTTCTTTTCAAAGATAAATTTACCAAAGAAGAACGCAACTCTGGTTTGACAAACATCATCATGGGCTTGTCATTTATCACTGAGGGAGCAATTCCTTTTGGTGCAGCAGACCCAGCTCGTGCGATTCCAAGCTTTATCCTTGGTTCAGCAGTAGCAGGTGGACTCGTTGGTCTTGCAGGTATTAAACTCATGGCGCCCCACGGAGGAATCTTCGTCATCGCTCTTACTTCAAATGCCCTTCTCTACCTTGCCTTTGTCTTGGTTGGTGCAATTGTAAGTGGTGTGGTTTATGGTTACCTACGCAAACCACAAGCATAAAATGGATTAGAATAGAAAGATTGTTACCATTTGGTGCAATCTTTTTCTCTATTCGAAAAGGCTGTGAAATATGGTATAATAGAAGAATGGCAAACAAGAATACTAGTAAAACAAGACGGAGACCGTCTAAAGCAGAACTCGAAAGAAAACAGGCTATCCAGAGGATGCTGATCTCCTTAGGAATTGCCTTATTGTTGATTATTGCAGCCCTTAAACTCGGTGCAGCAGGTGTCACTCTTTACAATCTCATTCGACTGGTGGTCGGAAGTTTGGCCTATGTGGCCATAGGTGGTCTCCTCATCTATCTTTTTCTTTTTAAATGGATCCGCAAGCAAGAGGGACTTCTATCAGGATTTCTCTGTATCTTCGCTGGCTTGCTCTTGATTTTTGAGGCCTACTTGGTATGGAAATTTGGCTTGGAGCAGTCAGTTCTAAAAGGGACCTTGTCTCAAGTTATGACGGACCTGACTGGTATGCGGGTGACTAGCTTCGCTGGTGGAGGCTTGCTTGGTGTTGGACTCTATATCCCCATATCCTTTCTTTTCTCAAATATCGGATCGTACTTTATTGGAGTCCTCTTGATTCTAGCTGGGGCACTCTTGGTTAGTCCTTGGTCTATTTATGATGTTGCAGCCTTTATTGGAGCTCAGTTCAGATCCTTCATGGAAAAACAGGAACAGAGAAAACAGGAACGCTTCATCAAGAGAGAAGAAGAGAAGGCTCGTCAAGAAGCTGAAGAAGCAGCCAGAATTCAGAGAGAACAAGAAGAACAGGATGCATTACCGCTTCCTCCTGTAGATCCTGAAACGGGAGAAATCTTATCAGAAGTACCAGACTACGATTTCCCACCAATTCCTGAGGAAGAGTGGATCGAACCGGAGATTATCCTCCCTCAAACTGATTTTGACGTTCCAGATGTGGAAGAAGACTTTGAGGATGAAGAGGTGCAGGTTGATTTTTCTACCAAAGAAGCTCTCGAATACAAACTGCCAAGCTTGCAACTCTTTGCGCCAGATAAACCCAAAGATCAGTCCAAGGAAAAGAAGATTGTTCGAGAAAATATCAAAATCCTAGAAGAAACCTTTGCTAGCTTTGGTATCAAGGTGACGGTGGAACGGGCTGAAATCGGGCCATCAGTTACCAAGTATGAAGTCAAACCAGCAGTCGGTGTACGGGTTAACCGCATTTCCAATCTGGCAGACGACTTAGCGCTTGCTCTAGCGGCCAAGGATGTTCGGATTGAGGCTCCAATACCTGGTAAATCCTTAGTCGGGATTGAGGTTCCTAACTCTGAAATTGCGACCGTTTCCTTCCGAGAACTCTGGGAACAGTCTCAGACTAAACCAGAAAATCTCCTCGAAATTCCTCTGGGTAAGGCTGTCAATGGAACTGCTCGCACCTTTGACCTTTCCAAGATGCCCCACCTACTGGTTGCAGGTTCGACGGGATCAGGGAAATCAGTCGCAGTTAACGGTATTATCGCTAGCATTCTGATGAAAGCAAGACCAGACCAAGTCAAGTTTATGATGGTGGATCCAAAGATGGTTGAGCTATCGGTTTACAATGACATTCCTCATCTCTTGATCCCAGTTGTGACCAATCCACGCAAGGCTAGCAAGGCTCTCCAAAAGGTCGTGGATGAGATGGAAAACCGTTACGAACTCTTTGCTAAGGTTGGAGTACGAAATATCGCTGGTTACAATGCCAAGGTCGAGGAATTTAATAGCCAATCTGAGTATAAACAAGTACCCCTGCCTTTGATTGTTGTCATTGTGGATGAGTTGGCAGACCTCATGATGGTGGCTAGCAAAGAAGTAGAAGATGCCATCATTCGTCTTGGACAGAAGGCGCGTGCTGCAGGGATTCACATGATTCTCGCAACGCAACGTCCATCGGTTGATGTTATCTCTGGTCTTATTAAGGCCAATGTCCCATCTCGTGTGGCTTTTGCAGTTTCATCAGGTACAGATTCGCGAACCATCTTGGATGAAAATGGAGCAGAAAAACTGCTCGGTCGAGGAGACATGCTCTTTAAACCAATCGATGAAAATCACCCAGTCCGTCTGCAAGGATCCTTTATCTCGGATGATGATGTTGAACGCATCGTAAACTTTATCAAGGCGCAAGCCGATGCGGACTACGATGAAAGCTTTGACCCAGGAGATGTCCCTGAAAATGAAGGAGATTTCTCTGACGGTGAAGCTGGTGGCGATCCGCTCTTTGAGGAAGCCAAGGCTCTGGTTATCGAGACGCAGAAAGCTAGTGCTTCTATGATTCAGCGTCGTTTGTCGGTTGGATTCAACCGTGCGACCCGCCTGATGGAAGAACTCGAAATGGCAGGTGTTATCGGTCCAGCTGAGGGAACCAAACCACGAAAAGTATTGCAACAATAAAAAAATAGCTTCTTTCCAAATTTGGAAAGAAGCTATTTTGGTGATTACTGATTCGTTTTAGTTTCAGAACTCGTCGTATTTGACTGTGTTCCATTATCACTTGTTTCTTTATTTGTAGCTGGTGTAGAAGAGTCCTGAGTTGTTGTTTTCTGCTCTTCTTTTTTCTCCTCTTTTTTATTGGATTGAGAAGTTTCTTCTTGCGTGGTATTTTCTTTAGTAGAAGTGTTGTCCTTGTTAGGTGTAGTATTTTCCTGAGGGGATTCCTTTTGAATTTCCTTGACAACAGTTGTTTGAGTTGTCGTCGGTTCTTTCTTGTTGTTTTTGTTATTATCCAAAGCGTTCATGATGGTGATAGTAGCGGTGATTAGACCAAGGATACTACCGGTGGTAGCAATCGTTTTTTGAAAGACAGTAAATCCCTTTTTGATGTGTTCTGTTTTTGGTTTTGAAGTTCTACGATAGTTAGACATGATACTCTCCTTTAATTATGATTTATTATACCTCATTTCTTTAAAAAAATCTTAAAAAAAGAGAAAACTCCCTTTCTTGTCGCAGGTCTCTTTTCGTGATACAATAGAAGGAGTGATTTTAGAAAGCGTGAGAAAACATGATCTACTTTGATAATTCGGCGACAACCAAGCCTTATCCTGAAGCACTTGAAACTTACATGCAGGTCGCTTCAAAAATTGTAGGAAATCCGTCTAGTCTCCATCGTTTGGGAGATCAGGCAACACGAATTTTAGATGCTTCCCGGCAGCAAATTGCAGATTTGATTGGGAAGAAGAGTGATGAATTCTTCTTTACCTCAGGTGGTACAGAAGGAGATAACTGGGTCATCAAGGGGGTGGCCTTTGAAAAAGCCCAGTTTGGCAAGCACATCATCGTATCAACTATTGAACATCCAGCAGTCAAGGAGTCAGCCCTTTGGCTGAAAAGTCAAGGTTTTGAGATAGATTTTGCTCCAGTTGATAGCAGAGGATTTGTGGATGTTGAAGCATTAGCAGATTTGATACGTCCTGATACGACTCTCGTCTCCATCATGGCAGTTAACAACGAAATTGGCTCTATCCAGCCTATTGAGGCTATCTCAGAACTTTTGGCAGATAAGCCGACCATTTCCTTCCACGTTGATGCGGTTCAGGCACTTGCTAAAATTCCGACTGAAAACTATCTGACAGATCGAGTGGATTTCGCGACCTTCTCAAGTCATAAGTTTCATGGTGTCAGAGGTGTTGGATTTGTCTATATCAAGTCTGGTAAGAGGATCATGCCTCTTTTAACAGGTGGCGGTCAAGAGGGAGACTATCGTTCGACAACTGAAAATGTGGCAGGGATCGCAGCAACAGCCAAGGCCCTCCGTTTGTCTATGGAAAAGTTAGCTGTCTTTACTAGCAAGACGGGGCAGATGAAGGCAGTCATTCGCCAAGCCCTTCTGGATTATCCAGATATTTTTGTCTTTTCAGATGAGGAAGACTTTGCCCCTCATATCCTGACTTTTGGGATTAAAGGTGTTCGTGGTGAAGTCATTGTTCACGCTTTTGAAGACTATGACATTTTCATTTCCACAACCTCTGCTTGTTCGTCCAAGGCAGGAAAACCTGCGGGGACCTTGATTGCAATGGGAGTGGAAAAGGATAAGGCACAGTCAGCTGTGCGTCTAAGCCTAGACTTGGAAAATGATATGAGTCAGGTCGAGCAGTTTTTGACCAAGCTAAAATTAATTTACAATCAAACTAGAAAAGTAAGATAGGAGCATTTATGCAGTATTCAGAAATTATGATTCGTTACGGAGAATTATCAACCAAACACAAAAATCGTATGCGTTTCATCAATAAACTTCGTAATAATATTTCGGACGTTTTGTCCATCTATCCCCAAGTTAAGGTAACCGCAGATCGCGACCGTGCCCACGCTTACCTCAATGGAGCTGATTATACAGCAGTTGCAGAATCGCTCAAACAAGTCTTTGGGATTCAAAACTTTTCTCCTGTGTATAAGATTGAAAAGTCAGTGGACGTTCTGAAGTCTGCTGTCCAAGAGATTATGAAGGAAATCTACAAGGAAGGGATGACCTTTAAAATCACTAGTAAGCGTAGCGACCACAACTTTGAATTAGATAGTCGTGAACTGAATCAAACTCTTGGTGGAGCTGTTTTCGAGGCTATTCCAAACGTACAAGCTCAGATGAAAAATCCAGATATTAATCTTCAGGTTGAGATTCGTGAAGAGGCTGCCTATCTTTCCTATGAAACCTTTCGTGGAGCAGGAGGATTACCTGTGGGAAGTTCTGGTAAAGGTATGCTCATGTTGTCAGGAGGGATTGACTCACCTGTAGCAGGTTATCTAGCTCTTAAACGTGGGGTTGATATTGAAGCCGTCCACTTTGCTAGCCCACCTTACACCAGTCCAGGTGCCCTCAAGAAAGCCCACGATTTGACTCGGAAATTGACCAAGTTTGGGGGCAATATCCAGTTTATTGAGGTGCCTTTTACAGAGATTCAAGAGGAAATCAAGGCTAAGGCGCCAGAAGCCTACCTCATGACCTTGACCCGTCGTTTTATGATGCGCATTACCGACCGTATTCGTGAGGTACGAAATGGTTTAGTTATCATCAATGGGGAAAGTCTTGGCCAAGTAGCTAGCCAAACTTTGGAAAGCATGCAGACTATCAACGCTGTGACCAGCACTCCTATCATTCGTCCCGTGGTTACGATGGACAAGTTGGAAATCATTGATATCGCGCAGGAAATCGATACCTTTGAAATTTCAATCCAGCCTTTTGAGGACTGTTGTACAATTTTTGCGCCTGACCGTCCTAAGACTAATCCTAAGATAGAGAATGCAGAGCAGTATGAGAAACGCATGGATGTTGAAGGCTTGGTTGAGCGAGCAGTGGCAGGGATTATGATCACTAAGATAACACCTCAGGTTGAAAAAGATGCTGTCGATGACTTGATTGACAATCTCCTCTAATCAGAAAACCCAGAAGAATTCAGAAAAACAAATGAAAAAAGTTAGTTATTTATCCTTAAAATGGACATTAACTGACTTTTTTTCTATTTTTATGGTATAATGAGATAAAATTTTGAATATAGAGAGTTTTCTGACAATGAATCATTCCTACTTTTACTTAAAAATGAAAGAACACAAACTCAAGGTTCCTTATACTGGGAAAGAGCGACGTGTGCGTGTGCTTCTGCCAAAGGATTATGAGAAAGACACAGACCGTTTTTACCCAGTTGTTTACTTTCATGATGGGCAAAATGTCTTTTACAGTAAGGAGTCTTATATTGGACACTCATGGAAGATCATTCCGGCTATTAAACGAAATCCTGACATCAGTCGCATGATTGTCGTTGCTATAGATAATGACGGCATAGGACGAATGAATGAGTATGCGGCTTGGAAGTTTCAAGAATCTCCTATCCCAGGCCAGCAGTTTGGCGGTAAGGGTGTGGAGTATGCCGAGTTTGTCATGGAAGTGGTCAAGCCTTTTATCGATGAAACCTATCGTACCAAAGCTGATCGCCAGCATACGGCTATGATTGGTTCGTCACTAGGAGGCAATATTACTCAGTTTATCGGACTAGAGTACCAAGACCGAATTGGTTGTCTAGGTGTCTTCTCATCTGCTAACTGGCTTCACCAAGAAGCCTTTAACCGCTATATCGAGCGCAAGAAATTGTCGCCTGAACAGCGCATTTTCATCTATGTTGGAACAGAAGAAGCGGATGATACGGACAAGACCCTGATGGCTGGCAATATTAAACAAGCCTATATCGACTCGTCGCTTCGTTATTACCGTGATTTGATTGCAGGTGGAGTAGGCTTGGATAATCTTGTCTTGAAAGTTCAGTCTGGTGCCATCCATAGTGAAATACCTTGGTCGGAAAATTTACCAGACTGTCTCCGATTTTTTGCAGAGAAATGGTAAGTTAAGAAAGGAGAAAGCCAATGCATATTGAAAACCTTAGCCACTGGAGTGGCAATCTCAACCGTGAAATGTACCTCAACCGTTATGGACATGCTGGGATTCCAGTTGTTGTTTTTGCTTCATCTGGTGGCAGTCACAATGAATACTATGATTTTGGCATGATTGACGCCTGTGCTTCCTTTATCGAGGAAGGGCGCGTCCAATTTTTTACTCTCTCCAGTGTGGACAGTGAGAGCTGGCTAGCCACTTGGAAAAATGGTCATGACCAAGCGGAGATGCACCGTGCCTACGAACGCTATGTAATTGAGGAGGCCATTCCTTTTATCAAGCATAAGACAGGTTGGTTTGATGGCATGATGACGACAGGTTGCTCGATGGGGGCTTACCATGCACTCAATTTCTTTCTCCAGCATCCAGATGTCTTTACCAAGGTGATTGCCCTCAGTGGTGTTTACGACGCACGTTTCTTCGTTGGCGATTACTACAATGACGATGCCATTTACCAAAACTCGCCAGTAGATTATATCTGGAATCAAAACGACGGCTGGTTTATTGATCGTTACCGTCAGGCGGAGATTGTCGTCTGTACGGGTCTCGGTGCCTGGGAACAAGACGGTCTGCCATCCTTCTATAAGCTCAAAGAAGCCTTTGACCAGAAACAAATTCCAGCCTGGTTTGCGGAATGGGGGCACGATGTCGCCCACGACTGGGAATGGTGGCGTAAACAAATGCCCTATTTTCTTGGACACCTGTATCTATAAAAGGAGTTGCCTATGAATTACCTTGTTATTTCTCCCTACTATCCACAAAACTTTCAACAGTTTACTATCGAACTAGCTCGTAAAGGCATCACAGTCTTGGGGATTGGTCAAGAACCATACGAGCAACTGGATGAGCCTTTGCGCAATAGTCTGACCGAGTATTTCCGTGTAGACAATCTTGAGAACATAGGCGAAGTCAAACGTGCTGTTGCCTTTCTGTTCTACAAGCATGGCCCAATTGACCGCATCGAGTCCCACAATGAATACTGGCTTGAACTAGACGCAACACTCAGAGAGCAATTCAATATTTTTGGTGCCAAACCAGAGGATCTCAAAAAGACCAAGTTTAAGTCTGAGATGAAGAAACTTTTCAAAAAAGCAGGCGTCCCTGTGGTACCTGGTGCTGTTATCCATACGGAAGCAGATGTGGATAGAGCAGTTGAGATGATTGGTCTACCAATGATTGCCAAACCTGATAACGGAGTGGGAGCGGCAGCAACCTTTAAGCTTGAGACAGAAGACGATGTAAATCACTTCAAGGAAGAATGGGACCATTCAACCGTTTATTTCTTTGAAAAATTTGTCACTTCTAGCGAAATCTGTACCTTTGACGGACTTGTGGACAAGGATGGTAATATCGTCTTTTCAACGACTTTTGACTACGCCCATACACCACTTGATCTCATGATTTATAAGATGGACAATTCCTACTATGTGCTTAAGGATATGGATCCCAAACTGCGCAAGTATGGCGAGGCCATCGTCAAAGAATTTGGAATGAGAGAACGCTTTTTCCATATCGAGTTTTTCCGTGACGGGGACGACTACATTGCCATTGAGTACAATAACCGTCCCGCAGGTGGTTTTACCATTGATGTTTATAACTTTGCTCATTCCTTGGACCTTTATAGAGGCTACGCAGCTATTGTCGCAGGAGAAGAGTTTCCAAGTTCAGAGTTTGAGCCCCAGTATTGCTTGGCAACTTCACGTCGTGCCAATGCAAACTATGTTTATTCAGAAGAAGACTTGCTTGCTAAGTACAGCCAGCAATTCAAGGTCAAAAAAATCATGCCAGCAGCCTTTGCAGAGCTACAAGGGGACTACCTTTATATGCTGACAACTCCGAGTTGCCAAGAGATGGAGCAGATGATTGTAGACTTTGGTCAACGTCAAGAATAACGATTAGGACAAAAGGAGTTTGACTCCTTTTGTCCTTTTCTTAAAGATAAGTTAAATAAAGCGTTTTCCATAGATTCTTTTAGAAAAGATATTGCTAAAAGGCCTAAAAATTGATAGAATAAGGATTGTCTAAAAAAATTTAAGGAGAATCTATCAAATGGATTTTACATGGGCTATTAAATATGCCACAGAATTCTTGGGAACTGCTATTTTGATCATTCTTGGTAATGGTGCAGTTGCTAACGTTGAACTTAAAGGTACGAAAGGTCACCAAAGTGGCTGGCTCGTTATCGCGGTTGGTTATGGTATGGGGGTTATGATCCCAGCCTTGATGTTTGGTAATGTATCTGGTAACCACATCAACCCAGCTTTCACTCTTGGACTTGCTGTTAGTGGACTTTTCTCTTGGGAGCAAGTACCATATTACATCCTAGCACAAGTTTTGGGAGCAATCTTCGGTCAAGCTTTGGTTGTAGCGACTCACCGTCCTTACTACTTGAAGACAGAAAATCCAAACAATATCTTAGGTACCTTCTCAACGATTTCAAGCATCGACCACGGTACAAAAGAATCACGTTTTGCAGCTACTGTTAACGGCTTCCTCAATGAGTTTGTAGGTTCATTTGTTCTTTTCTTTGCAGCACTTGGTTTGACTAAAAACTTCTTTGGTGCTGAGGTTCTTCAATACATGAAACAAATGGCTACTCAAGCTGGACAAACTGTTGATTTAAGTGAATTGGCAGTGAAAGCTCAAGTAGCTCCACATACAGCTGCTGGGATCTCAGTTGCGCACTTGGCACTTGGTTTCCTAGTAATGGCCTTGGTAACTTCACTCGGTGGACCTACTGGACCTGCTTTGAACCCAGCTCGTGACTTCGGACCACGTCTTCTTCACGAACTCCTTCCAAAATCAGTTCTTGGTCAACACAAGGGTGATTCAAAATGGTGGTATGCATGGGTTCCAGTTGTAGCTCCAATTGCAGCGGCTATTGCGGCAGTAGCACTATTTAAACTACTTTACCTATAAGAAATGAAACTGGGGTATCCCAGTTTTTTTGTTATAAAATTTCTAAATAAAATAGATATGGCTTGTAAAATATTCGAAAATCCTTTAAAATAAAAGAGTTGGAGGAATTTATGAATGTGAATGAGATTGTTCGGATCGTTCCGACTTTAAAAGTTAATAATCGAAAATTAAATGAAAGATTTTACATTGAAACCCTGGGGATGAAACCTTTGCTGGAAGAGTCTGCCTTTATTTCTCTAGGTGATCAGACAGCTACGGAGAGATTGATTTTAGAAGAGTCTCCAAGCATGCGAACACGCAAAGTTGAAGGACTTAAGAAGCTAGCTAGACTCTTGATAAAGGTTGAGAATCCTTCTGAAATTGAAGCTCTTCTTTCTCAGATGAAGTCTCTTCCTCGTCTATTTAAAGGAAACCGTGGGTATGCTTTTGAGATTGTTTCTCCTGAAGAGGATGTGATCCTTGTTCATGCAGAAGATGATATAAGAGATTTGGTTCCACTGGAAACTGTTCCTGAATTTTATTCAAATACAAGTATAAAATACGTGAGCCAATTTGAGGTTTCTATGGAGTTGCGTTTGCCTGAAGGGACAGAGAGTTTACTTGATCCCGAAGGAGTAGCGCCAGTAATTACCTTTACTAAAGGACAAGGACCAGATTTGGCTGTTGAAAACAATGTCACTTGGGACCTGACGATGTTAAAATTTTTAGTCAAGAATTTTGATCTAACCAGTCTTCGTCAGAAATTTGAAAAGACAGGCTACTTTGTCCCTAAGTCTGAAAAATTCTTCCTTGGTAAAGATACCAATAACATTGAATTGTGGTTTGAAGAAGCATGAAGTGGGAAAAAATTCTAAGAAAAATAGAAAATCAAATCGAGGCAGGGATTTATCCCGGGGCCTCTTTTGCGTATTATAAGGATGGTGAATGGAAAGAGTCTTATCTAGGTTTGAGTGATCCAGAACGAGACTTGAAGGTAGAAAGTGGTTTGGTTTATGATTTGGCAAGTGTGAGTAAGGTCGTGGGAGTGGGGACGGTTTTGACCTTCTTGTGGCAGCAGGGCAAATTCGATATTGAGCGACCGGTGACGGATTTTTTACCGGAGTGTGATTATCCTGATATCACTATACGGCAACTTCTGACTCATGCCACAGACTTGGATCCCTTTATTCCCAACCGAGACAAGTTAAGTGCAGAGGAATTGATAGAAGCCATGTTTCACCTCAATAGACGAAGTCAGCCAGCCTTCCTATACTCGGACGTTCACTTTTTACTCTTAGGATTTCTTTTGGAAAAAATCTTTGACCAAGACTTGGATCAGATTATAGAAGAACAAGTTTTGGAAGCATGGAGGATGAAGGAGACCAAGTTCGGCCCCGTTGAGCAAGCTGTCCCAACAGTGAGAGGAGTGGATGCCGGAATCATTCACGATCCTAAAGCCCGTCTATTAGGGAAACACGCTGGAAGTGCTGGTTTGTTTTCGACTGTTAAGGATTTGCAGAACTTTCTGGAACATTATTTGAAAGATGATTTTGCAGCAGAATTGAGTCGAAATTTTTCTCCCTTAGATGATAAGGAGCGGTCTCTAGCCTGGAATCTGGAAGGGGATTGGCTCGACCATACGGGTTATACTGGTACCTTTATCATGTGGAATCGAGAGAAACAAGAAGCGGCTATCTTTTTATCCAATCGAACGTATGAGAAGGATGAGCGTGCCCAGTGGATAGTCGATCGAAATCAAGTCATGGAAATGATTCGTCAAGAGGAGTAGGGTGAAGCATGTCAAAAACCGTAAAAGGAATTCTGTATACAGTAGTGGCAGGGATTGCTTGGGGCTTGTCTGGAACCAGTGGCCAATACCTGATGGCACACGGGATTTCTGCTTTAGTCTTGACCAATTTGCGGCTTATCATTGCAGGCTTGGCACTGGTAGCCTTATCGTATATGACTTCAAAGGATAAACTCTATGCTTTTTTAAAAGACAGAAAAAATCTACTATCTCTTTTGCTATTTGCCGTGTTTGGACTTTTCTTAAACCAGTTTGCCTATCTTTCTGCCATTCAGGAAACCAATGCTGGGACGGCGACAGTTCTCCAGTAGGTATGCCCCATTGGGATCTTGGTTTATACTTGTATCAAGGACAAGGTGGCGCCTACTCTGGCGGAGATTATTTCGATTGGTTTAGCAATTGGAGGAACGTTTCTTATCGCGACTCATGGGGAACTTGACCAGTTGTCTGTCACACCTGCTGGACTTTTCTGGGGCCTCTTTTCTGCCTTGACCTATGCCCTCTATATCATTCTTCCCATTGCTTTGATTAAGAAGTGGGGCAGTGTTTCGGTGATTGGTGTTGGGATGGTTATTTCTGGTGTAGTGGCTATTCCTTTCACAGGAGTCTCACAGGCCAGCATACCGACTAGCTTAGATTTTCTCTTTGCATTTGCTGGGATTATCATCATCGGAACGGTCTTTGCCTATACAGCTTTCCTAAAGGGAGCTAGTCTGATAGGCCCTGTTAAGTCTAGTTTATTAGCTTCCATAGAGCCAATTTCAGCCGTTTTCTTTGCCTTTCTGATTATGAAGGAACAGTTTTATGCGATTGATTTTGTTGGTATGGCCATGATTTTACTAGCCGTGACCATTATTTCTTTGAAAGATTTACTGCTGGAAATAAAGAGTAAGTAATAAAAAATCCACTCAATCGAGTGGATTTTGTGTGTATAGATGATTAGTCTTTATTTTCGTGTGGCAAAATCAAGTTTAAGATAATTCCCGTCATAGCTGATAGAGCAGTACCTGAAAGTGTAACGGGGCCAAGTTTGAGGATAGCTCCACCAAGTCCAAGTACCAACATGGCACTAGCAATGATGAGGTTACGCATTTGACTGAAGTCAACGCGCTCCTTAATCAAAACTTTCAGACCGTTGCTGGCGATAACTCCGTAGAGAAGGATGGACATGCCACCAAGCACAGCATTTGGAATGGTTGAAATCAAGGCAGTGAATTTCCCTAGGAAGCTAAGAGCAATGGCGATGAAGGCCGCGTTACGGATAACAGAGACAGAAGCGATACGAGTCATCCCAATAACCCCTGTATTTTCGCCGTAAGTCGTATTAGCTGGTCCACCGAGGAAGGCTGATATAGATGTCGCGATACCATCACCAAGAAGCGTACGGTGAAGCCCTGGTTCTTTCAGGAATTGACGGCCACAGATTTGGCTTAAAACTGTGTGGTCTCCGATGTGTTCTGAAATGGTTACAATAGCGATTGGCAAGATGGCGATTGTTTCAGGACCGAAGTACAAGTTGTACTCTTTAAAGGCTCCACCTGTACTAAATGGCAAGTAGAAACCAGGAATTTCAAACCAATTGGCTTGAAGGACTGGGGTAAAGTCAACCAAACCAAGCATCATAGCGAAGATGTACCCACCGATGATGGCAAAGAGGAAAGGAATGATACGAAGGAAACCTTTTCCTTTTGTATTGATAAAGGCGGCAATCAAGAATGTAACAACGGCTACAAGGGCGTTTTTCCAGTTTCCGTCTGCTACGAGTCCAGCATTCGTTACAGCAGAACCAGCAAGACCAAGACCGATAACGATAATCATAGGTCCGATAATGATTGGGGGCAAGAGTTTATCAATCCATTTCGTACCTGCAAAACGAACACTTGCTGCTACAAGGACATAGACCAAACCAGTCAAGATAACTCCAGTTTGAGCAGCAGAGACATCGCCTCCCATTTCTTTCATGGCTAGAGACATAGCTGTGATAAAGGCGAATGAAGAACCTAGATAAACTGGAACCTTAAAGCCAGTAGAAATCATGTAGATAAGTGTTCCAATACCGGATGCAAAGAGAGCAACCGATACGGGCATTCCCAAAATTAAGGGAACGAGAATGGTTGCACCAAACATGGCAAACACGTGCTGGAAACTTAGAAGAATCCCTTTACCAGCAGAAGGACGTTGATCAACGTCTAGTAACAAGTCAACAGTTGATTCCTGTTTCATAAAAACCTCACTTTTGGGCACCAAAAAAGGGCCCATTATTTTGCAGCAATAGGCCCTCAGAGTAAGACTTTTTAAAAAATAGCTATCTTTTAAAAATTTATATAAATCTGCGCCTTCGTCACCTCACAGGATGACATTAAAAACCTTTGCTTAGGATAGTATAGCAGAAAAAATTCGTTTTGTAAACGAATTTTTCCCGAGCCGAGAAACAAAAAAGCGAGGTTGATTTTGTAAATCATTTTTTCCCGAGCCCGGAAATGCGAGAGCGAGGTTCGTTTTGTAAACGAATTTTTCCCGAGTCCAGAAATACGAGAGCGAGGCAGATTTTGTAAATCATTTTTTTACTAAAAATATTAAAGTGGGCGTTTATTGGGCATGCCAGCCTTTCTTGGGTACTTGTTAGGCGTCTCCTTTTTCTTTTCGACCACAGTGATATAACGGGGATCTCCATTTGGAAGGGCGTAGCTGAGGTTGTCCTCTACCTTGCTAAAGAGGAGATTGAGAGCATTCTTGGCTTCAGATAATTCCTCAGGGGCATTGCTGGCCTTGAGTGCCAATAGTTTTCCTCCGACTTTAAGATAGGGAATGGTCAGCTCAGACAAAACCTGCATACGGGCAACCGCACGAGCCGTCACCACATTAAACTGGGCACGGAAGTTCTTATCTTGGGCAAAGTCTTCTGCCCGTCCATGGTAAAAGTGAACACCTTTCAAATCCAGTTCTTGAGCCAATAGTTGAAGAAAGTTGATGCGCTTATTGAGCGAATCAATGATGGTCACCTCCAACTGAGGATAGAGAATTTTCATAGGCAGACTAGGAAATCCTGCCCCAGCCCCAATATCAAGAAGTTTGATGGTTTCATTTGAAATCAAACCTTGCAGAATTGGTGCAATCGAATCGTAAAAATGTTTGAGATAAACTTCTTCCTTGTCTGTAATAGCGGTCAGGTTAATCTTTTCATTCCATTCTACCAAGAGCTCAAAATAGCGTTCAAATTGGTTCTTTTGCTGGTCCGAAAGTGGGAGATTTTGCTCAGCTAGTAGGCTGTAAAATGTTTCTGGTTTCATAGTAGTTTCCTTCTCTAGTATCATCTTATTTTACCATATTCATTAAAATTTTGATATACTGGTAGTAATCTAAAAGAAGAAAGGAATAAGATTATGACTTGGATTATTCTTGGAGTTTTGGCTCTGATTGTTATTTTTGTGATTGTTAGCTATAACGGTTTGGTTAAAAATCGTATGCAGACCAAGGAGGCTTGGAGTCAGATCGATGTTCAGTTGAAGCGTCGTAATGATCTCCTCCCAAACTTGATTGAAACAGTCAAAGGCTATGCGAAATATGAAGGTTCTACCTTGGAAAAAGTGACAGAACTTCGTAGACAAGTAGCTGCAGCAACTTCACCGGCAGAAGCTATGAAGGCCAGTGATGCCCTTACCCGCCAGATTTCTGGTATCTTTGCAGTAGCAGAGAATTACCCAGACTTGAAAGCTAGCGCTAACTTTATCAAATTGCAAGAAGAGTTGACCAATACAGAAAATAAAATTTCTTATTCACGCCAACTCTACAACAGTGTTGTCAGCAACTACAATGTAAAACTTGAAAGTTTCCCAAGCAACATCATCGCAGGACTATTTGGCTTTAAAGCTGCAGACTTCCTTCAAACGCCTGAAGAGGAAAAGGCAGTTCCTAAAGTTGACTTTAGCGGTTTAGGTGACTAAGATGTTGTTTGATCAAATTGCGAGCAATAAACGAAAAACCTGGATTTTGTTGCTGGTTTTCTTCCTACTCTTGGCCTTGGTTGGTTATGCGGTTGGCTATCTCTTCATGCGCTCAGGTCTTGGTGGCATGATTATTGCCTTGATCATCGGTCTTATCTACGCTCTGACCATGATCTTTCAATCGACAGAGATTGTCATGTCTATGAATGGGGCGCGTGAGGTTGATGAGCAAACAGCACCAGACCTCTACCATGTAGTAGAAGATATGGCCATGGTCGCTCAGATTTCCATGCCGCGTGTTTTCATCATTGAGGATTCTTCTTTAAATGCCTTTGCGACAGGTTCGAATCCGCAGAATGCGGCAGTTGCGGCCACTTCGGGTCTCCTAGCTATCATGAATCGTGAGGAGCTAGAAGCTGTTATGGGGCATGAAGTCAGTCATATCCGAAACTACGATATCCGCATTTCGACCATTGCTGTCGCCCTTGCCAGTGCCATTACCCTTCTGTCTAGTATGGCAGGACGGATGATGTGGTGGGGAGGCGCTGATCGCAGACGGAGTGATAATGATCGCGATGGAAATGGTTTGGAGATTATCATGCTTGTTATCTCTCTCTTAGCCATTGTTCTGGCACCTCTCGCTGCAACCTTGGTGCAACTTGCCATTTCCCGTCAGAGGGAATTTCTAGCGGATGCATCCAGTGTGGAGCTGACTCGTAATCCTCAAGGGATGATCAATGCCTTGCGCAAGTTGGAGAATAGCGAGCCAATGCATCACCATGTTGACGATGCCAGCAGCGCTCTTTATATCAATGATCCTAAGAAAGGTGGCGGGCTTCAAAAACTCTTTTATACCCACCCACCTATCTCAGAACGAATCGAACGTTTGAAACACATGTAAAAAAATCCAGAGGTCGTCTCTGGATTTTTGCTTTTAGTATCTTGCTTTTAACTTGTCATCTCACCAAAAAATAGTATAATATATGTAATTCTATATAATTGAGGTGAATGATGTATAAGCGCTGGATGACGTTTTTCTTGATTTTGATTTTTATGCCGATTCATCTGAGTATAGCAGAGAAAATCATGCGAATAAATTCATTAACGCTATCCATCCTTTTTACGCTTGTTGAACTTGCAATATTTTTATATGTAGGAAAAAAGTATGACTTGTTTCACATTCGGAAAATCCGCCTAAAAGATATTCTTAAATGCTTTCTTTCATACGCCTTGCTTTTCCTCTTTTATATTTTGATCAATTTTTTAGGCCCTACCCAATCAGACACAACTCAAACTGTGCAAAGTTTATCACTTTCCTGGTCTGTACTTTTTGTGGATCTCTGTGTTTTGGCACCTGTCACGGAAGAAATCTTTATGCGAGGTATGTTACAGGGGATAGTATTTAAGAATACATATTTTGGCTTGTTTGCCACATCGCTTCTTTTTGCTTATCTTCATGGTCCCTATACTATTCCTAGTTTTATCAACTATTTAGGTATGGGATTTGCATTTGGGATAAGGTACAAGACTTCTGACAACCTATGGAATTCCACTCTTTTGCATGTCCTCAATAATCTGGTTGCGTTTTGCTTTTTGTATATGAAATAATGTTGCATTAGAATGCTTTGAGCTGTAAAATAGTAAAAAATGATTTCTAGCTTATACAATTTAAACAAAAGTCAGACCATAATCTGTCACGTAGAAGACGCCAGCAGCGCTCTTTATATCAATGTTCCCAAGAAAGACGTATGTAAAAAAATCCAGAGAAATCTCTCTGGATTTTTGCTATGTTCAACATTTATAAATCTTGTAAATCAACGACTTCCAAACCTTCCTCTGTCAAACGATAGGTACTCGTACAAACCTCTTTTAAGAAGCGTCTGTCATGTGAAACAGTAATCAGCCCGCCGGGATATGAGGCAAAGAGTTTTCTGATCTCGGGTTGAGAAGTGGGAGAAAAATTACGTGTAGGCTCATCCAGAAGGAGAAAGTTTGGTTTGCGCAACACTAAATCCAAAAGTAGGAGTTTGCCTTGTTGACCACCAGATAAGGAGCGGATTTGGTGGTGCATCTCTGGATAGTTGAAATTGAGACTGGCTAGGTGAGATTGGATTTTCTGTAGTTCCTCTTTTTGTCCAGTTTGGCTGAGATAGGCTACTGGTGATAAATCCAATTGCAGCTTTTTATGGTAATCTTGTGGCATAAAACCAAGCGAAATCTCTCTTTTGGCGCTGAGCAGTTGTTGCAACTTGGCTAACAGAGTTGATTTTCCAACACCATTAGGCCCTATGATACCGATTTTATCTTGACTACGGACAATTAGTTGTAACTCCTGAGCCAAAATACGCTCGCCAATGGACAAATTTTCTTTTTCCAGTTGGACTAAGACTTTAGAAGCCGGTAATGGTTGGATGTCTGAAAAGAAAAGTTGGATTTGTTCCTCTTCAAGTGGCATTTGGGTCATGGACTGAGCTGCCTTTTCAAAGCGTTTTTCTTGAGAGAGAACAGTTTTCATCTTTTTAGCCAATAGGCGACCAGCAGTACTGTCTTTGGTAGCTCGAAGTGCAGTTTCTACATTTTGCTTAACGTGGCGATGTTTTTCCATGGTTTTGTCATAGGCTCTCTGGTCGTTAGCAGCTTGCTGACTTTGCCTTGCAAAACTAGCCTTTCTCTGCTCACTATAGCGATCATAGTCTAAATGCTCGACTAGCGTTTCCGCTTCTTTCCGATGCTTGACCAGCCGCAAGTGGACAATAGTATCAGCCGTTTGAGAAAGAAAGTCTTCATCATGGGAAATGAAAATAACAGTTTGCCTAATCTTGCGAATCTGCCTTTTTAGCCAATCAACTGTCTCAAGGTCTAGGTCATTTGAAGGTTCATCTAAAAATAGAATCTCAAAAGGTTTGGCTAACTCGTGAATGAGCTGAATTTTCAAAGCTTCGCCCCCTGATAGACTGCCAATTTCTTGGTCGCTAGCAAAACGGTCGCTATCAAAGTGCAACTCCTCCGCCAAGCGATAGAGAATACTGTAGTCTAAATCAGCAGAATCCAAAAAGAAGTAGTCATGTAGAGTCCTATTTTTTAGCTCCTCAGGTAACTTTTGAGGAATGTAGGCCAGTGATTGAAGGTCAGACTGGATGTCGCCCTTGATAGTAAAATCAGGTAATGCTTCCCCCGTTAAAGCTCGTAGTAAAGTCGATTTACCATTTCCTTCTTCACCAATAATAGCAACCTTTTCTCCGTCTTGGATAGTCATGGTTAGGTCAGATACAAGATCTCGTAGATCTTTGTTTTGCGTGATAGTTAGATGATTGATTTTTATCATATTGTTGCCCTTTCTAGAATGTCGATAGTGCATAACAAAAAGCTCTACTTTATCTAGTAGAGCCCAAAGTCACTGTCAAAACTCTATTATCCTCGTTGAAAAAACTCGTCAAACTAGCTTGGAGCTGCCTAACCCAACCCAAGAGGAGCATAGCTTTCTAGTTTTTTGATTTTCAATGAGGACAAGATACTAGAAAATCTAGTATGAAAAGAGCACACAAAAAGAGACAAAAACAAGATCTACTAAATAAAGATTCTTTATTTGATAGACTTAGTTGTTCATGTCTCCCTTACCTCCGAGTATTAGTACCTCTATCCTATACCTTTCAGGAAATTTTGTCAATAGAAAACAAGTGATTTCAAGCTCTAAAATCCAAAAACAGGTCCATAGAGAGTCAGTACGTGTTTGACATGTTCGTAGTGGAACTTGTCATAGTTGCGCCAAGCAGTACGAGCTTGATCGTTTAGTTTTAGGCTCCCTAGTCCAATCAGAAGACTGGTGCGTTGGTAAAATTTCTCAAGGTCGATTAAGATACTGTTGTCCAGCTTTTCTGCTTTTTTTAGTTCCTCAAGAGTGGTGTTCAGCAGCTCTTGCAGTCGAAGATCATCGGCTGTTCCTTGTTTGCAACTTTGGTAGCTTTTATCTAACTCGGAAAGGAGTTGGTAAGCTTCAGTGATGAGTATTTTGTCTTCCATATGAGCATCCTCCTTGCTCTGATGTATTCTTGCCTATAGTATAGCACTAATAGGAAAGTTTGTCATAGTAAATATGTTAAAAAATGAGATTTCAATCTCAAGGTTTGGGAGGCTGACTTGTAGCATTTTCATGGTATAATCAAGTGAGTACATCTTTATGGAGGAAATATGAAGTTAAACATTCAAGAAATTCGTAAGCAACCTGAAGGCCTACATTTTGAACAAGCTTTAGACCTGGCAGCAGACTTGCGTAAACGGAACCAAGAGATTTTAGATGTCAAAGATATCCTTGCAGTGGGGAAGGTACAGTACGAAGACCGTCTGTATTTCTTAGACTATCAGTTGTCATATACCATTGTCCTTGCTTCCAGCCGCAGTATGGAGCCAGTTGAGTTGGCTGAGTCTTATCCAGTCACAGAGGTCTTAATGGAAGGAGCGACCAACCAACTGGACCAGGAGGTTCTTGATGATGACTTGGTCTTGCCTATCGAAAATGGGGAAATCGACCTTGCTGAGAGCGTAGCAGATAATATCTTGCTCAATATCCCAATCAAGGTCTTGACGGCAGAAGAAGAGGCTGGCCAAGGGTTTGTGTCTGGAAATGACTGGCAAATCATGACTGAGGACGAATACCAAGCTCAACAAGCAGTCAAGAAAGAAGAAAACAGTCCATTTGCTGGCTTGCAAGGACTGTTTGATGGAGACGAGTAGATGGTTTTATCCAAGAAACGTGCCCGTCATGTCATTGAGGAAATTATTGCCCTTTTTCCAGATGCCAAACCAAGTCTAGATTTTCGCAATCATTTTGAACTCTTGGTTGCGGTGATGTTGTCAGCTCAGACCACAGATGCAGCGGTAAATAAGGCCACGCCAGGTCTCTTTGCTGCTTTTCCAACGCCGCAAGCCATGTCTGTAGCGACAGAGAGTGAAATTGCTTCACACATTTCTCGCCTGGGACTGTATCGAAATAAGGCCAAATTCCTTAAAAAATGTGCCCAACAGTTACTAGACGATTTTGATGGTCAAGTGCCTCAGACTCGAGAGGAATTAGAAAGTCTAGCGGGTGTTGGTCGTAAAACAGCAAATGTCGTCATGAGTGTGGGCTTTGGAATCCCAGCCTTTGCAGTGGACACTCATGTGGAGCGTATCTGTAAACATCACGATATCGTTAAAAAATCAGCTACGCCACTTGAAGTAGAAAAACGTGTCATGGACGTTCTGCCACCAGAAGAATGGTTAGCAGCTCACCAGGCCATGATTTACTTTGGACGAGCTATCTGTCATCCCAAAAATCCAGAATGTGACCACTATCCCCAACTGTATGATTTTAGTAATGTTTAAGGGGACTTTGAAAAAGTTTTTGCTTGATTTTAAGGGCGCTTTGTGCTATAGTAAATGGTAACTAAATAGTCCTTTAAACCTGTCCCGTGAGGCAGGCAAGGAGCGCGATGATAAAGTAGAAGGGTGAGGTCTATACTGTATACAGTAGGGCTCGCTTGGCTATACATTTCAAGTCTCCTTGTAGAAGGAGACTTTTCTTTTTGGAGGTTTGTCATGAAGACAAAAGAAGTTGTAGACGAATTGACTGTCAAACGAGCGATTACGCGAATTACTTATGAGATTATCGAGCGCAATAAAGATTTGAATAAAATTATCCTAGCGGGGATAAAAACGCGTGGTGTTTTCATCGCTCATCGTATCAAAGAACGCTTGGAGCAGTTGGAAAATATCACTGTTCCTGTTGTGGAATTGGACACCAAGCCTTTCCGTGATGATGTTAAAAGTGGAGAAGATACTTCTTTGATTTCTGTTGATGTGACTGACCGTGAAGTTATCTTGGTGGATGATGTACTCTATACAGGTCGTACCATCCGTGCTGCGATCGATAACATTGTCGGACATGGTCGTCCTGCGCGCGTGAGTCTTGCGGTGCTAGTTGACCGTGGACATAGAGAATTGCCTATCCGTCCAGATTACGTTGGGAAAAATATCCCAACCAGTCGTTCTGAAGAAATCATCGTAGAGATGACAGAACTTGATGGCCAAGACAGAGTTCTGATTACTGAAGAAGCTTAGAAAGCTGAAGGAGTAGCCATGTCAGAAAATCAACAAGCATTGAACCATGTGGTTTCCATGGAAGACCTTACAGTTGATCAAGTGATGAAATTGATCAAACGAGGAATCGAGTTTAAAAACGGGGCCCAACTTCCCTACGAGAACAAACCTATCGTATCGAATCTCTTCTTTGAAGATTCTACACGGACACATAAGTCCTTTGAAGTGGCAGAGATTAAGCTAGGGCTCGAGCGATTGGACTTTGATGTGAAGACTAGCTCGGTCAATAAGGGTGAGACACTGTATGATACCATCTTAACCTTGTCTGCGCTTGGTGTAGATGTCTGTGTGATTCGTCACCCAGAGGTCGACTACTACAGAGAGTTGATTGCGAGTCCGTCGATTACGACTTCCATCATCAATGGTGGTGATGGTTCAGGTCAACATCCTAGTCAGAGCTTGCTTGATTTGATGACTATTTATGAGGAATTTGGCCACTTTGAGGGGCTCAAGGTTGCTATTGCAGGTGACTTGGACCACTCACGTGTTGCCAAATCCAATATGCAGATTTTGAAACGCTTGGGAGCTGAACTGTTCTTTGCAGGACCTGAGGAATGGAGAAGTCAAGAGTTTGCGGACTATGGACAGTTTGTAACTATTGATGAGATTGTTGATCAGGTGGATGTTTTGATGTTGCTCCGCGTTCAACATGAACGCCATGATAGTGGAGCAGTCTTTTCAAAAGAAGACTACCATGCCCAACATGGCTTGAACCAAGAACGCTATAATCGCTTAAAAGAAGAAGCCATTATTATGCATCCTGCTCCAGTGAATCGCGATGTGGAAATTGCTGACCACTTGGTTGAAGCGCCAAAATCACGCATTGTCCAACAAATGACCAACGGAGTCTTTGTTCGAATGGCAATCTTAGAATCCGTACTGGCGAGTAGAAACGCCAACTAAAACACAAGACGTTAAAAGACACCAGTGAGCGTCCACGAGAGGTGAAAATATGACAAAAAGACTTCTAGTATTAGAAGATGGCACAGTTTTTGAAGGCAAGGCCTTCGGAGCAGATATTGATGTAACAGGCGAAATCGTCTTTAACACAGGGATGACTGGTTACCAAGAATCCATTACAGACCAGTCTTATAATGGACAAATCTTGACCTTCACTTATCCTTTGGTGGGAAATTATGGAATTAATCGTGATGATTACGAATCCATCATTCCAACTTGTAAGGGAGTTGTCGTTTTCGAAGAGGCGCGTCGAGCTAGCAACTGGCGCAACCAAATGACCTTGGACGAATTTTTGAAAGCCAAGAAAATTCCTGGTATTTCAGGGATTGATACGCGTGCCCTTACTAAGATTATCCGTAAGCATGGTACGATGCGTGCAACCTTGACCCATGTTGGAGACTGTATGGACCATGTGACGGACCAGCTGCAAGCAACAGTCTTGCCGACAGACAATATCAAACAGGTTTCCACGAAAACTTCCTATCCAGCTCCAGGAGTTGGTTTGAGTGTGGTCTTAGTAGACTTTGGTCTCAAGCACTCAATCCTACGTGAACTTTCTAAGCGTAACTGTAACGTGACGGTTGTTCCTTATTCAACAACAGCAGAAGAAATTCTCCACCTAAATCCTGATGGAGTTATGTTGTCAAATGGTCCAGGAAACCCAGAAGACGTTCCAGAAGCACTGGACATGATTCGTGGTGTGCAAGGGAAAATTCCAATTTTCGGAATTTGTATGGGACACCAACTCTTTGCCATGGCAAATGGGGCTAAGACCTACAAGATGAAGTTTGGTCACCGTGGCTTTAACCACGCGGTGCGTGAGATTGCTACAGGACGCGTAGACTTTACCAGCCAAAACCACGGTTATGCAGTCAGCCGTGAGGACTTGCCAGAGCATTTGATCATTACCCACGAAGAAATCAATGACAAGTCAGTTGAAGGAGTTCGCCACAGATACCAACCAGGTTTTTCTGTACAATTCCACCCAGACGCAGCTCCTGGTCCACACGACGCAAGCTACCTATTTGATGAATTTATCGAGATGATGGAAGCTTTTAAACAATCAAACTAAGAACGAGTAAAAGCTCGTCGAAGAATTTATGTAACTGAACACGGACGGAAAGCTCGGAATTTAGAGAAACCAACTTGGATTGTCAATCCTTCCTTGGTTTCCTAAAATTCAATCGCTTTCTATTCGTCCTTTGTATCTTATTTAATGTCGCCCTGTGAGGCGACGAATAGAAAGGCAGGTCGTTTCTTTTAGTCGCTATTGGGCGAACTAAAAACTCCCTGCACTAGATTTTTTATCGAAAATGATCGTTTCTCTAAAAAATCGTCGGAGAATTTATTTAATGTCGCTCTGTGAGGCGACGAATAGAAAGGAGAAGGGTGGTCCGTATTTGCTGAACTGAATACGGGCTACGGACGGTGCTAAAAAGATAGTTATTCCTAGAACTGATAGTTCTTCGTCATAACTCCTATTTTAGCTTTGTCCGCTTGACGCCCTTAATATCTTATAAATGCCTAAACGTACTGATATTCAAAAAATTATGGTGATTGGTTCTGGTCCGATTATTATTGGTCAGGCTGCTGAGTTTGACTACGCTGGGACCCAGGCCTGCTTGTCTTTGAAAGAGGAAGGTTATGAAGTTGTCTTGGTGAACTCAAATCCTGCCACTATCATGACGGACAAGGAGATTGCGGACAAGGTTTACATCGAACCGATTACACTCGAGTTTGTGACACGTATTCTCCGTAAGGAACGTCCGGATGCTTTGCTTCCAACTCTTGGAGGTCAGACAGGGCTCAATATGGCCATGGAATTGTCTAAAAATGGTATTTTAGATGAACTTGGTGTTGAACTTCTGGGTACTAAACTATCTGCTATTGACCAAGCAGAGGATCGTGATCTCTTTAAACAATTGATGGAAGAGCTTGAGCAACCAATTCCAGAATCTGAAATTGTCAACACAGTGGAAGAAGCTGTTGCTTTTGCAGCGACAATTGGCTACCCAGTTATCGTTCGTCCAGCTTTTACCCTAGGTGGTACGGGTGGTGGTATGTGTGCCAACGAGGAAGAATTGCGTGAAATCGCTGAAAATGGTTTGAAACTGTCACCTGTTACCCAATGTTTGATTGAACGTTCAATCGCAGGTTTTAAGGAAATCGAGTACGAAGTCATGCGCGATTCAGCTGATAATGCTTTGGTTGTTTGTAACATGGAAAACTTTGACCCAGTGGGGATTCACACAGGGGATTCTATCGTATTTGCTCCTGCGCAAACTATGTCAGACTATGAAAACCAAATGCTCCGTGACGCGAGCTTGAGCATTATTCGTGCCCTCAAGATTGAAGGCGGCTGTAACGTTCAGCTGGCTCTTGATCCGCACAGCTTTAAGTACTATGTTATCGAAGTAAACCCTCGTGTATCGCGTTCGTCAGCGCTTGCTTCTAAGGCAACTGGTTATCCGATTGCCAAATTGGCTGCCAAGATTGCTGTCGGTTTGACCTTGGATGAGGTCATCAACCCAGTCACAGGTTCAACCTATGCTATGTTTGAACCAGCCCTTGACTACGTCGTTGCTAAGATTCCACGTTTCCCATTTGACAAGTTTGAAAAAGGTGAGCGTCGTCTTGGAACTCAGATGAAGGCAACTGGAGAAGTTATGGCTATTGGACGCAACATCGAAGAGTCTCTTCTCAAGGCATGTCGTTCCCTTGAAATTGGAGTTCACCACAATGAAATGCCTGAACTAGCATCTATTTCGGATGATGCCTTGATTGAAAAGGTTGTGAAAGCCCAAGATGACCGTCTCTTCTACGTATCAGAGGCTATTCGCCGTGGTTACACTCCAGAAGAAATTGCTGAGCTTACGAAAATTGATATCTTTTATCTTGATAAACTCTTGCACATCTTTGAAATTGAGCAAGAATTGGGTGTCCATCCACAAGATCTAGAAGTCTTGAAAACAGCTAAGCTAAATGGATTCTCAGACCGCAAGATTGCTGAACTCTGGAAAACGACAGCTGAGCAAGTTCGCCAACTTCGCTTGGAAAACAAGATTGTCCCAGTTTACAAGATGGTTGATACTTGTGCGGCGGAGTTTGACTCTGAAACACCATACTTCTATTCAACCTATGGTTGGGAAAATGAATCTATCAAGTCTGATAAGGAATCCGTCCTAGTCCTAGGTTCAGGTCCAATCCGTATCGGTCAAGGGGTTGAGTTTGACTATGCAACTGTTCACTCGGTGAAGGCGATTCAGGCTGCTGGTTATGAAGCCATCATCATGAATTCAAACCCAGAGACCGTTTCAACAGACTTCTCGGTATCTGACAAGCTCTACTTTGAACCATTGACATTCGAAGATGTCATGAATGTTATCGATTTGGAGCAACCAAAAGGCGTTATCGTGCAGTTTGGTGGTCAAACAGCTATCAACCTTGCAGAGCCCCTGGCAAATGCAAGTGTGACCATTCTTGGTACCCAAGTAGCTGACTTGGACCGTGCTGAAGACCGTGACCTCTTTGAGCAAGCCCTCAAAGACTTGGATATTCCACAACCGCCTGGACAGACTGCAACCAATGAAGAAGAAGCAGTGCTAGCTGCTCGTAAGATTGGTTTCCCAGTTCTCGTTCGTCCATCTTATGTCTTGGGTGGACGTGCTATGGAAATCGTCGAAAACGAAGAAGACCTTCGTTCTTACATGCGTACCGCTGTTAAGGCTAGTCCAGACCATCCAGTCCTTGTCGATTCATACATCGTTGGGCAAGAGTGCGAAGTTGATGCCATTTCAGATGGAGAAAATGTTCTCATACCTGGTATCATGGAGCATATCGAACGTGCCGGTGTCCACTCAGGTGACTCAATGGCCGTTTACCCACCACAAACCTTGTCTCAAAAGGTGCAGGAAACCATCGCAGACTATACTAAACGCCTAGCAATCGGCCTTAACTGTCTTGGGATGATGAACATTCAGTTTGTCATCAAGGATGAGAAAGTCTATGTTATTGAGGTAAATCCACGTGCCAGCCGTACGGTTCCATTCCTTTCTAAGGTAACCAATATCCCTATGGCACAGGTAGCAACTAAGCTCATTCTTGGTCAAAGTCTTGAAGAACTGGGTTACCAAGATGGACTTTATCCAGAAAGCACTCGCGTTCATATCAAGGCACCAGTCTTCTCCTTTACGAAACTAGCTAAGGTAGACAGCTTACTCGGTCCTGAAATGAAGTCAACAGGGGAAGTCATGGGTTCTGATACTACTCTTGAAAAAGCTCTCTACAAGGCTTTTGAAGCTTCCTACCTACACTTGCCAACTTTCGGAAATGTAGTCTTCACCATTGCAGATGATGCCAAAGAAGAAGCCTTGGACTTGGCTCGCCGTTTCCAAAATATCGGTTACGGTATCCTCGCGACAGAAGGAACTGCAGCCTTCTTTGCTAGTCATGGACTTCAAGCCCAACCTGTTGGTAAGATTGGTGACGATGAACAGGATATTCCAAGCTTTGTCCGCAAAGGGAAAATCCAAGCGATCATCAATACTGTCGGAACCAAACGAACTGCTGACGAAGATGGTGAGCAAATCCGTCGTTCAGCCATTGAACACGGTGTGCCACTCTTTACAGCCCTAGATACAGCTAATGCTATGCTCAAGGTGTTAGAAAGCCGTAGTTTTGTCACAGAAGCGATCTAGTTGAGAAAGAATTTTCACAGTTTTAAAGCCAGCGTTTTCTATCGCTGGCTTTTACAATACTGATATTGTTTATTTGAACTATCATTCTTTCCTTAAGAATCATTCTAAATTGTGATATAATAAGGGAGAATTGGAAATAGGAAACTATTTTCATGATATTTTCAAAAAATCCCATTAAGAAAATAGGTAAAGACAGATTAGAAAGTGTAAAATTCCGATGTCTTCTTACAAAAAAGTCTCTCTTTCTGAGATCAACCAATCTATTGAAACTCCGAATAACAATCATTTTTGGCAAAATCTAAAAGCTTTTTTAGGACCTGGAGCCCTTGTAGCAGTTGGTTATATGGATCCTGGAAACTGGATTACCAGTGTGGTTGGTGGTGCTTCCTACAAATATAGTCTCTTATTTGTTATTTTGATTTCATCCATCATTGCCATGCAACTACAACAAATGGCTGGAAAGCTCGGTATCGTGACTAGGATGGACCTAGCACAGGCAACAGCTCATCATGCTCCCAAGTGGCTTCGCTATAGTTTGTGGCTGATTTTAGAATTAGCTTTAATGGCAACAGACTTAGCCGAGGTTCTAGGTTCAGCGATTGCCTTAAATCTTTTATTTAAAATACCGATTATGGTCGCTATCCTCTTAACCGTTTTAGATGTATTTCTTTTGTTGTTGTTGATGAAATTTGGCTTCAAAAAAATTGAAGCCATTGTTACGACTCTTATTTTAACCATATTAGCCATCTTTACCTATCTGGTGGTCTTATCCAGTCCAAGTATTCAGGGTATCTTTGGTGGTTATTTACCGACTCCTACATTATTTGAAACACCATTACCAGGTCATGAAAGCCAATTGACTTTGGCTCTAGGGATTGTAGGTGCGACAGTCATGCCCCATAATCTCTATCTCCATTCCTCCCTATCCCAAACAAGGAAAATCAATCACAAAGATAAGAAGGATGTTCGAAAAGCCGTGCGTTTTATGACCTGGGATTCAAATATTCAGCTGTCTCTAGCCTTTATTGTCAATTCCTTGCTTCTCATTTTAGGGGCATCTCTCTTTTTTGGTCATGCATCTGAAATTTCAGCTTTTTCTCAAATGTACAATGCTTTACAGGATTCGACAATAGCAGGAGCGATAGCCAGCTCAACTCTGTCAACTTTATTTGCCCTAGCTCTCTTAGCAAGTGGACAAAATTCGACCATTACAGGTACTTTAACAGGACAGATTGTCATGGAAGGTTTCTTGCATCTGAAATTGCCTCAGTGGATTATTCGTATCGCTACCCGTATTTTTGCCTTGCTACCTGTGATTATAGTCGCCGTTTTGTTTGGACATCAAGAAAAAACCTTGGATCAGTTATTGGTCTATTCACAGGTCTTTCTGTCAATCGCTCTTCCGTTTTCAATCTTCCCTTTAATCTATCTGACCTCTAAGAAGTCACTGATGGGAGAATTCACCAATGCCAAGTGGAACACCATCCTAGGTTACGCAGTTTCAATCATCTTGACCATTCTCAATATCAAGCTTCTTTTCGATATTTTTTAACCTCGTTTGAAATCAATTATAGTGTCAGCGTGAAGCTTGACAAATAGAAAGTAGTAGGGGTTGGTTCATAAAAAGAAGTAAAAAAAAGAACAGTGGTAACTGTTCTTTTTCTTATTATTTGAGACCGTATTTTTTGTTGAAACGATCCACGCGTCCATCTGCTTGAGTGAACTTTTGACGTCCAGTGTAGAATGGGTGTGAGTCTGATGAAATTTCCACACGGATCAATGGGTAAGTTTCGCCTTCGAACTCAACAGTTTCGTTAGAGCGTTTTGTTGAACCGCTAAGGAATTTGTAACCAGTAGTTGTGTCCATGAAGACAACTGGGCGATATTCTGGATGGATATCTTTTTTCATTTTGCAATATTTCCTTTCTGCCATGGTCTCTTTGCGAGCCATAGATTGTTACCATACTAGTCTATCAGATTCTGATAAGTTTGGCAAGTCTTTTCCCTGATTTTATTAAAAATCTTGATAAAAAATCACTCCAGTGTTTACTGGAGTGAGGGTAGAAGAATGATTAGTTCTCTTGATTTGGAGCTTTTTCTTCTTGTTGACTTTTTACTTCTGTTTCTTTAACTGGTTCTGTGTTTTCTTCTGCTAATTTTGCTTCTTTTTCAGTTTCAGTAGGTTCTGTTTCAGTTGATTCTGTTACAGTTTCAGCTTCAGCTTCAGCCTCTGTTTCAGTTGGTTCGGCTACAGGTTCAGTTTCTGTTTTTGTTTCAGCTTCTGTAGTTTCTTCTTTTACTGGTTCTGCGTTTTCTGCTACTGATTCAGCCTCCACATTAGCTGGTTCCTTAGCTTCTTCTTTTTGCTCGGTTTCCTCTTTAGCTGTCTCTGTTTTTTCAGCAGTAGTTTCTTCTTTTTTACGTTCTTGAGATTCTTTTTTGATTTCTTCGACCGCAGTTTTAACGGTAGAGCTTGTTACACGTCCGACAGTTTGAGCAAAATCTTTACCAGACTCAGCTAATTCAGTAAATGACTCTTTTGTAATTTTACCACCTGACATTGCCAAGAGACCAGTTACAACTAGTGCAATGCTAGCAAGAATAGCCAAAATCAAACCAAAGCCGATTGAAATGCCGTATCCACCAAAGTTAGACATGTATTTATTTACATTAAAGAGACTATTTAGTGTGACAAGAGTTGCAATTGCACCCGCAACAATGACACCAATTGAGAACCCTTTAGGCATTGCTTTATTCATATTATTCAAGCAAGCAAGAACAATAGACACAATAGCCGCGATAATGACAAACCAACCATCACCTTGGTAACCATTCACGCTATAGGACCCAAAAGAACCTGCATTTAAACTAGCCCATGGCAAGAGTGAACCAAGAATGGCTACTCCAGCAGAAATGAGAATATACAAACGATTTTTTTCCATTATTAAGTCTCCTTTTATTCAGTTTGATTTATTATACCATAAACTGAGGTACAAAGAAACCGTATATTTTAAGAATCTAGCATATAAAAGGCCAAGAAAATTCTTTCTTAGCCTTGGTGAATCTGTAGAGTTTCTTTCAGTTCTTTATATATTTGTTCGTTTTCTTCTAGACTATAGGAATTGGCACCACTGGCTAATGGATGCCCTCCTCCGTCGTGTCGTTTGGCAATTTCATTGATAGGGGTGATTTTACTGCGCATTCGCACACGGAAGTGGCCGTCAGCTTGCTCAACAAAGATAGCCCAAGCCTTAACAGTATCGATTCGGCCAGGTGCCCCAACAATCGCTGCTGTTTCAGCATCCGTAACCTTATATTTTTCCAAGATGTCTTGAGTAAGTAGAACGCGTGCAGCTCCATTTTCATCAACTTCTAAGTGATCATAAACATACCCTTGCAATTTTGCAATCTTGAAGCTCATGGTATCCATTTGACGAGACAGTCCAGCAAAGTCAAAATCAATTTCTCGGAGCTGGCCAGCTATTCTAAAGGTACGAGCACTAGTTGAAGGGTAGAGAAAACGCCCTGTGTCCCCGACAATTCCTGCATAGAGAAGTCGTGCCGCTTCACTAGATAAAGCTAGCTGATTTTCTTGAGCAAATAATGCAATCATCTCACTGGCACTGCTTGAACTTGTATCCACCCATGATAGGTCACCATAGATATCATCATTTGGATGGTGATCGATTTTGATGGTGAAAGCAGCTTGTTCATAGCGTTTATCATCGATACGAGGACGATTCGCTGTATCACAAATAATAGCAAGAGCTCCGTGGTAGTCACTGTCTTGAACAGTATCCATTTCTGCCATCCAAGTCAAAGTTGGTTCATTATAGCCGACAGCTTTGATGGTCTTTTCTGGAAAATGGTGCTTGAGCAAGGCTTTCAAGCCTACCTGACTTCCCAAGGCATCAGGGTCTGGTTTCATATGACGGTGAATGATAATGGTATCGTATTCTTTGATTTTCTCTAAAATTTGCTGGCAAATTTCCATAAATAACCTCAATTCTTTCTCATTTCATTGTAGCACAAGAATTTTTATTTTTAAAATGAAAAAGATATGATATAATGGAGAAAGATAAATTGAGGAGGACGTTATGTCATTAGCAAAAATTGTATTTGCCAGTATGACCGGTAATACCGAAGAAATTGCAGATATTGTAGCAGATAAATTGCGTGATTTGGGCTTGGATGTCGATGTTGATGAATGTACGACTGTTGACGCTTCAGACTTCTTGGAAGCGGATATCGCGATCGTTGCGACCTATACTTATGGCGATGGAGAATTGCCAGATGAGATGATGGACTTCTACGAAGACCTAGCCGATCTCAACTTGAATGGCAAAATCTACGGAGTGGTCGGTTCAGGAGATACCTTCTACGACGAATTCTGTAAGGCTGTTGATGACTTTGATCGCGTTTTTGTAGCGACAGGAGCAGAAAAAGGTTCGGAGTGTGTTAAAGTAGACCTTTCTGCCGAAGAAGAAGACATCGAACGTTTGGAACAATTCGCAGAAGAATTGGCTGCAAAAGTAGGATAAGAATCAAACTGCACTGGCTGGAAGAAGTCAGTGCTTTTTTTATTAGTTATTTTGGGATTTTACTAGCCTATTTAGAGGCTTTTTGATACAATAATTCAAATAAAGGAGGAGACTGTATGAACTTAGATATTATTCGGCAAGAAATTGATCAAATTGACGATCAAATTGTCAAGCTCCTAGAAGAACGGATGCAGTTGGTTGAGGGTGTAGTTGCCTATAAGAAAGCATCAGGAAAATCTATTTTAGATACTAAGAGAGAAGAAGTTATTTTTGATAAAGTCAGAAATCGAGTAGAAGATAAGCGTTATCAGGAGACTATTGTCGCGACTTTTTCAGACATTCTCAAACGTTCGCGTGATTATCAGGATCAAAACATCAAATGAAAAAAGAACAATTCTATCCGCTCGGAATTTTTCTGGCTGCAATGGTGGGAGGCCTTATCCGCTATCTCATTTCCACTTGGTTACCAGCTAGCCCAGACTTTCCTTGGGGCACCCTCCTTGTCAACTATCTGGGCATTTTCTGCTTGGTCTATCTAGTGAAAGGCTATCTGGCCCATAAGGGAACTAGTAAGGGCTTGGTTTTGGCGCTGGGGACGGGTTTTTGCGGAGGTTTAACAACCTTTTCTAGTCTACTCTTGGATGCTGTGAAATTGCTCGATACTGGGCGTTATCTTAGCTTAGGCATCTACTTATTTTTGAGCATTGGTGGAGGTCTGCTCTTGGCTTATGTTCTAGGGAGGAAGAAATGGTAATCGTTTATCTTGCAATCGCCTGCGGGTTCGGAGCCCTAGTGCGGTATTTCTTTTCCCGCTATAATCAAGCTTCAAAATTACCTCTAGGAACTCTCCTTGCCAATCTTCTAGGCTGTTTTTTAATAGGCCTACTCTACAATCATATGGAGTCCAAAGAAGTCTATGCTATCCTAGCGACAGGTTTTTGTGGAGGTTTGACGACCTTTTCAACCTTGAATGACGAGCTGCAAAGACTATTAAGTGACAAGAAGGTATTTTATAGCTATTTAGTCATAACTTACATAGGCGGCTTAGTGGCGATTTTTTTAGGAATTCTGCTATAAATTTCTTTACTTTTAGGTAGAAATTTGGTAAACTATATCTTGTGTGTAATGGACGCACAAAAATACAGTTTATCCGCTGAGGAAGGTTCCTCAAGATTGACAAAGATAGGAGAATAAAATGAATCCATTAATCCAAAGCTTGACTGAAGGTCAACTTCGTACAGATATCCCATCATTCCGTCCTGGTGACACTGTTCGTGTACACGCGAAAGTTGTCGAAGGTAACCGTGAACGTATCCAGATTTTTGAAGGTGTTGTTATTGCACGTAAAGGTGCAGGCATCTCAGAAAACTACACAGTTCGTAAAATCTCTAACGGTGTAGGTGTTGAGCGTATCTTCCCAATCCACACTCCACGTGTTGAAAAGATCGAAGTTGTTCGTTACGGTAAAGTACGTCGTGCGAAATTGTACTACTTGCGTGCTCTTCAAGGTAAAGCAGCTCGTATCAAAGAAATCCGTCGTTAATTCGACTAAAAAACTCTGCTCACCCAGCAGGGTTTTTCTCTAGCTCCCTTAGTTCAATGGATATAACAACTCCCTCCTAAGGAGTAGTTGCAGGTTCGATTCCTGCAGGGGGCAGTAAACTAGAAACAAAACACTGGATAGCTAGTGTTTTTTTGTTAGTTTTTAACTAGCAAACCCCTCATATCAAGCGCTTGTATGGTATAATAATGGGAAACGTTAACATTGATTTTTAAGGTAGTTCTATCATGTTGGAATACCAAATAAAAAAGATTATGAGTGCTCTACTAGTTTAGTCTGAAAGGGTTATAAGAAAAGGGAAAATACAAATGAAACCAACAAAACTACAATGGGAAGATGTTATCCAATTTGAAGAGGTAAAAGGTTACGGTCAGCATATCTGGAGAGATGGTAATCATCTTTATTATGTTGATGAGGAGGGAGGAATTGCCCCTCAGCGTGTAGTTTATAAATTACCAAATGAGCTGTTTGCCTTATTAGAAAGTGGAGAGAGATCGCTACTCGAAATATCTTGGAAGATTAAGCACGATCGTTGGCTACCGATGGAAGAAGAAATCAATAAAATAAAAAGAGGAAGAGCCAAAGAACGACCAAAGATACTGATAGCTAATCCGAAAAATCAATTACTTTTTACACAAGAAGAATTAAAAGAGTTAATGCCTATTGCAGAGACGATTTGGATCGAATCTGAAGGCAAATTTCCAGATGATTATGTATCACCACTTAAGTAAGGAAGGTATAAAATGAAACCAACAAAACTACAATGGGAAGATGTTATCCAATTCGAAGAAGTAAAAGGTTACGGAAAATCCATCTGGAGAAATGATAACAAGTATTATTTAGTTTCAGAAGAGGGAACCGTAGCTTCTTGGTTAGTTGTCTATGAATTACCACAAGAATTATTTACCTTACTAGAGAGTGGAGAACGGACTCTACTTGAAATATCTTGGAAGGTTCAAAACGATTGTTGGCCACCAACGGAAGAAGAAAAGAAAGCTAGTGAGAAACGATTTATAGAAGAGAGTCCGACATCATTAATTGATTTACCTGAAACTAGAGAGTTATTTACTCAGGAAGAGCTTGAAAGATTAATTCCAATTGCTGAGCAAATGTGGATTGACTGGAGAGGCAAACTTCCAGATGATTATGTATCGCTACTCAAGTAAAAGAGATATATAATGAAACTGAATTCCAGATATTAGAGAGCTCTAATCCAGTTCACTGAAGCTATGAAAAAGCTTATATCATTTGATTATGGTTAGAAAGGGAGTGGAAATGATAGAAAAGAATAAACATTATACTGGACTAGTTCATCTAGGAGAGTTTAAGAACAAATTAGTTTACTATGACTTAAAGACAAAGAAATTGTTTTTTTCGATTCCAGAAAGAACTTCTAAGAGTCAACAGTACGTTATTCTTTCTCTGGTATTGCTATTTCTTCCTTTTATCAGATTTCTGAATGGATTAACAATCTTTAGTATATCTGCTCACAAGTATCTTTATTTGGTTTTATTCTCTTGTCTTTCCTTACTTTTCGGGAAATTGCTGGATGTCTATTTTAAGAAAGATTTGGATTTGTATCCGGCTCTATTTACAGATTTGGAGTACTTAGAATTCCTAGAAGTAGTAAAGAAAAGTGGAGCTGTTGTTTCTTCCGTAATTCGTGGTAGCTTTATTAGTTTGTTAGTATCTTTAGTCGTATTCCTGTTATATCCTAGTTTTTTGCCATTATTTTTCCACTCGATGCTTTTGTTTATTGTCTATTTGTGTTTAGCCAATAATTTGCACAAGCGAAAGAAGATCATGGGGAGCTTGATAAGAAATGCTCGCACCAACTAGATCTTTTTTGCCTATGATAGAGAAGAATTAAAAAAGTAAAGAAAGTCGATGTATATGACAATAGAAATGCTGCAATACAAAAATTGTACGGTATTAAAAAACAATAAGGATTATGAGATTCTGTGGAGTAGAGGGAAAGAAGTGCTTAACTTTCCCATTAGCCAGGAATTAGCAGAACGTGTTTCAAAATCAGAAAAAGATTCTTTAGAAGTAATGTTTTATTGTGAACATCATCGTTGGCCTAAAGCAGATGAGTTAGAAGATTGTAATCAATCGGATACGATTGTACATAGAGGCAATGGATTTATTGTATATGAGACAGATGGTTATTACGAAATTAGCTTCTTTAAAGAAGTTGGAGGAGCCATGGGGCCAGAAGTTCGCTATCCTATTACTAAAGAACTGATGGATAGAGCATTTGAATCTTCTAGGGGAGCATACGAAGTCATGATTTATGCTGAAACGGGGCGCTGGCCTTTATGGTAAAGAGGATGACTTCATATAAACAGCCTCAAAATAGGGAATAAATATAGACATTTGGTAAAAGACAAAGGAGATAAGAATGGAATCAATTTATGTAAGTCAAAAAGATATGTTGGAAATTTGTCAAGATGGTGATAAGTATTTCTTGCGTTATCCAACTTTTAATATTACCATGCCAGAAGTAGTTCAAGAAATCCCCAAAGAAGCTGCAGATAGTTATATGTCGGGAGAACATACTGGTAAAGAGTTGATGAATTATGCAGATTATGGTTTTTGGAAATCTAAAAAGCAGTATACACAAGATGAGTCTGGTAAGCTCTTCATCGAAAATCATCCTTCTTTTATTTTAAAAAACCCAGGAAATACTCGTCGTCTTTTTACAGCAGAGGAATTTAAACAAATTGTCACTCAAGCCATTGTTTCAGAACTGGAACCTAGCGAACTTGATGCAATTGGTATAGTTGATAATCATTTGGAACTTCTTCTAGTTGATCCAGTTGGCTGGGAGGAAGAGATAGAAGCAGTCCATCTGGAAATTCTGCAAGAAAAAATGAATAATTACATTCACTTCCTCGAAAGTAAGCAGTATGTGGAGCGATATGGTGATCAATTTGACAAAAAAGTCATCCATATCACATTCCAGTATTCTCCATCTGATAATGGCTTAGCCTTCCTCGCAGCTGTTCAGCAGGTATTGCAACCGACGGATATGATCTTGAAGGTAGAATTGCCAGAGTAAAAAAGGGAGCGGAAACGCTCTCTTTTTGTGGTATAATGAGACTATATTTATAAAAAGATTATTTAGCATTTCTAAATAGCGAACTACTTATGCCAACGATTGACACAAAGGGGCATTCTTACGATGATTTTCTATCTGCGATTGAACGTCAAGGCTATTATGAAATCAAAAATCCACGCGTCTATGAACCAGGCACTAATAAAATTGAGCAAATTGAAGGAATTTTTAGAATTAATCAATGGAGTAACTAAATGAAAATATATGAATTACCAGAGCCTAAAGATTATCAATCTTTTATTAATTTTTATCGTAATGTGATGGAAGAAGGGAAAGAGGAAGAAGCCTTTTTAGGCACAAATCCAAAATATCGTATATGGCAAAGGGACTCTTATGAACTTGATAGTACAGATATTGGAGTATTAATGGAATATTGCTTATTCCCTCTGTATGCAGAAGGTGATAGGGATATAGTGAGAAGAACCTTTGAAATCTTAAAAGATTTTAGCTTATCGGTTGACCTAGTCAAATTAGATAAGGTAACTGATTATATTTCTATGCAAGGCAGTCGTTTAAGAAGATATACAAGCCTTCCCTTTGTTATTGAAACAGATGAGTTGGTAAGAAATATTATAGAAAGTATTTCAAAATTATCAGATGAACAGAAACGTACTTATACCTATGAAAGACTATGTAATGTATTAGACCGTAGTCCGTTATACAGACAGTGTGATGAAGAAAAGGTAGAGAAGATTCTTAAGGAATTTAAGGAAAAATACTACAATCCCCCTAAGGTAGTAGAGCTATAGCAAACGCCATAGTGAATGTGAGAGTTGTGGAGAATTTTAAATGACAAAACAAGAACTAGTAAACTTTATTAATAAACATAGAGATAAGATGGGGATATTTCATATTGCACTTGATGAGCGATATGAAGGTCAATTTACTTTGGGATACTATTACGATGAGAAATCTAGTCAATATAAAGTGTATGAGGTTAATGAGCGCCAAGATATCTGGATAAGAGACGAATTTAAAAATGAAAGTGATGCAATAAATCGACTTTATCGTTTGATAAAAACAACATTTTGGATAAAAGAACCTCTCATTCAGTTAGATGTTTCAGAAATTGATGCAATCGGAACGAGTGATACAAACTTGGAACTTTTATTAATTGATGGCAATCTTTGGCTTCCAGATACCGAAGAAGAGCATCTCTTGAAACTTCAAGAAAAACTCAATAACTATATCTACTTCCTCGAAAGCAAGCAGTATGTGGCACGATACGGTGATAAGTTTGACAAAAAAGTCATTCACATCACATTCCAGTATTCCCCATCAGACAACGGTCTAGCCTTTCTTGTGGCGGTTCAGAAAGTATTGCAACCTACTGATATGAGCTTGAAGGTAGAATTACCAGAGTGATAAAGGGAGCGGAAACGCTCTTTTTTATGTTATAATAGGCATAGAATGTTTAGGAGAAAGAGATGAAGGAAAATAAACGCTTATTTTGGGTTGTTAGTGTGATGTTAATGGTCCTGACTCTTTATACACTGACTGGATGTAGTTTGGGTGGTGAGACCATTCCCAAAAACAGAACAAAGGAACAGTACGAATTTGAAAAAACGTTTGAACCTATATTTAAATTTTTAGAGCAAGACAAGAAGGAGTTTAATGGATTAAAGCTTTACAAAAATAGTATTTATATAGAGAGTGGAAACGTAGTAAAGGATTATAAAGTATTCTTAGATACTAGCCAATCTGACATTAAGGGTGACTATACAATAAAAATTGGGGATAATAAAGAAACAGTTCCTGTTACTTACTCTAATGGGAAGTTAAATTATGGGTCGGAGGTAACTCCTTTATATGATGAAGAAATTCTTAATTTGGTAGTACAAAGAGATTATTTCGCTTCCTTGAATATAAAAGAAACCTTTAAGAGTGCAGAAACAGAGCTTCGTGATATTATCTATGAACCAGAAAATCATTCTGACCTCTATAAATATCTTAAAAATAAGTACGATATGCCAGAGGATACAACCTGTAGAATCAGAGTAAGGTACTCTAGTGGAACAATCTATGGAATTTCAATACTAATGGAATCTAGGGATGAGGCTGTTCAAATAGATTTAACTATATTTAAACAACGGGAGGATAATCAATGAATGAAATTGAAAAAAGGAACCGTCGGGTTGAAAGGTAAAGCACTATAAAAGCTGTTTTATAACTGATTTTTAATGAGCATCAGGAGATATTATGTTAAAATCGAACAAGTGGATATTCCTTGCAATTTCCGTTCCCTTTATTATTATTGGTTTGTCATATTTGTTAATTAGGATACCGATTGGGAACACTGGTAAGTTTATTCATGATCATGCGGATTCTATCAAAAGCGAAATTATTGCAGACATAGACAGTCAAGGGCAATATATAAAGTCAGTGACGCTTTTACCAGGTTCTGCGAGGGGAGGCTTTGATAATGGTGGAGATGTAGGTGGAAATTATCATATTTCCTTTACAGCCTATGCTAATAATAATCGCAAGCAGTCAATGAAAGTAGAATTATACTTTCCTGATGCTGGTATAGGTCCTTTTACATTTATAAAACCCAATCCTTATAAATCTCCTGAAACTATGAGGAGATGGTACTTATCAGTAGTAGAGGTATCAAGTGACCCCTCGTGGGATTGGAAGCGAGAGCAAGATAAATTGACTGAAACTATGAATAAACTTGATCGCAAGAGCAAGGATGCCTCCAGGCAAGTTGAAAAAGAAATTATGATTCGTAATCTTAACAGATGGCTACAAGAACATGAGGAAAATTTCAAACTAGCTATCCAAACAGACCTGTATAGAAACGACCCAGAATTGGAACAGAAATTAGGAAAGATTCAAAGTATCAGTGTAAGTGAATATCAAATGTACATTCCTTCGACAGGTAGCGACATTAGTTTTGATGTTAGATTTGAGAAATATCCTGAAGAAGTAGCTACTATAAACGTTCGCTTGCATTCCCAAGGGGAACAATCAGTTTTTAAGGATCCCTCAGTAGCTGCAACTATTAGTTTTGAAAGAGAACGTTTTGTTATAAAAACTGTGTACGACTCCAAGCTATTTCCAATTTTTAATCAAAGTCGATTTGGTAATAGTAATGGAGAAATATCTTATGAACTCCCAAAAGATTATGAAAATCAATTTTTAATTCCTTAACTTTCAAGCAAGCTATTATGCTTGCTTTATCTTTATGGCTTCAAGCCATAAGAGTAAGAACGACAAATTGATGCATGATAGAGGAGATTCAAGCTTATATCTTTTCCTTGTAGACATGGGATACTGATGTTTTCAAGTATAAAGGAGTAAAAATGATGCTAGCTATTTGTATAGATTCTATAGGTGACAAGTCAGGAACCTATAAGTTGTTAAGAAATTATTCATCCTTGCCTTTCTCTTTAATTCAATCCAGAATAGAAGATCATGACACGGTAATAGAAGTAGACATGTTAGATTTGGATGAATTGAAAAAGGTTAGAGCACTCATCCATGAGTTGAGTGCTATTGGGACTATGGTTACGATGAGAGATTCGACTGGTATTATCACCTTAGAATTTTTAAATAATATTATTTCTACCTTCGAAGAGATTGCGGCTGAAAGAGAAGAATTAGATGCTCTGATGTTTGAGGAGGAAGAGTGATTGTCACCTTTTCCAGTGAATCATACATTCCCAAGATAATTTTTAGTAATAAAAGGAAAATCAATGAAAGATAATAAAAATTTGTTGCTCTTTCTACAGGAGTTGATATACGGTCTTGTAGATTTTATCAGTGAGAAAGAATATAAGGAATTTGTCTTTGACTCCTTAAAACTTTCAAAACAGGAGCTTGATAAAGAGAGTGGGTTTTGTCCAGATGATTTATACAATCGATTGGAAAATATGGATGAGCAGGATATCTTGACATTTCAGATGCTAGATAAGAAAACCAATCCACTAGTATGGAACTGTATCGCTAATTTCTTTGTCTTAGTTTGTCATTATTCTTATATGGCTTCGGGGGAAGTCTACCTGCCACAAACGATAGAAAGTGTCGACGAGGACACACTGGCTGTTCTTGCCTTAAGCTACAAACAAATCCTATCTGAAAACAGTGAACTCATTTCACAAATATCTGGGCCAGAAATAGAAGGATATTTAAAGGATGAGCTCGTTAAAAACTACTTTGGACCACTATTTTTATCTGATGAGAACGAATAGGCTATTCGTTCAAGTATAGATCAGGAGAGGATATGCTTACGAGTTATTTTATGTTGATTTTTGCTGAAGCAATTGTAAACCGTATGAAAACACGATACAATTCTCAAATTCGAACTGCCTTGGATGCATGTTGGAGTTTTTTGGAGAATAGAGATAAAAGGGGAGAGGAACTTTATCGCCTTTTAGATGATGGGACAGACTTCAGTGGAATATTTATCTACATGCAGTTAGATGAAAATGAAGCGAATGGTCTCTTGTGGGACAACATTAGTTATGCAATAGGTGTGACTGCTAAAGAAGCTTTTGAGTTTGAAAATAAGAAGGAGCTTCCTTCTCCCTTAGAGAACATTGAACCAGAACTGCTCGATGTCTTTATTGAAAATTTAAAAGCAATTAGCATGGATTTTTATCATCACGTCGAAGCTGTAAAACGTTTCATCAATAGAAATCCATACCCATCAAGAGAATTTGCCCTAAAAGCACTAGATAAGATGGGCTTACTTAGATGATTTAATTGGAAGATTTGGCGAAAAATCAAAAAGAACACCCCGGAAGTTAGAGTGTCATCTCTACTTTTGGGGTGTCGTTTATTTTCTATATTTAATTATTCTACAGTACCCATGTACGGATAGCATGGGCAACGCCAGATTCGTCATTTGTTTTGGTGATGTATTTGGCGATTTTTTTGAGTTCAGGATTTCCATTTTCCATAACAACGGGATTTCCAACGACTTCCAGCATGGCACGGTCATTCTCTTCGTCACCGATCGCCATGGTTTCATCTTTGGTCAATCCTAGTTTTTCAGCTAAGTGAGTGATGGCTGAACCCTTGTCTACATTCTTTTTAAGGAGTTCAAGGTAGAAAGGAGCAGATTTGTTTATAGAGTAGCGCTCGTAAAATTCTGCTGGAATCTTTTCAATCGCAGCATCGAGAATCTCTGGTTCATCGATAAACATACATTTGACGATTTCTTTGTCAGCCATTTCTTCTGGAGTGCGGTAGAAAATAGGCATGCTGACGAGGGTTGATTCGTGAACTGTGTATTTTCCGATATTGCGATTGGCAGTATAGATACCGTCCTTGGTAATAGCGTGCATGTGAACACCGAGCTTGCGACTGAGAAATTCCATATCCAGATAATCCTCATAGGTCAAGGATTCGCTGATAATCTCATGGCCAGTAGCAGTTTCTTGAACAAGGGCACCGTTGAAGGTTACAACATAGTCACCCTCATCTCTCAATTGCAAGTCGTCCAAAAGTTTGGCAACGCCTGCGATAGGACGACCCGTTGCAATGACGACTTTGACACCAGCTTCTTTGGCATCTTGGATGGCAGAAAAGACTTCCGGAGTGATTTCCTTTTTACTGTTAACCAGGGTACCGTCGATATCGACGGCGATTAGTTTAATACTCATAAATTTCCTCTATTCGTTCTTATTTGGGGTAAAATGATCGTTCTCAATCAAGTGTAAAAATTGCTGGGTGATACTTGCGAAGATGCTGTTTTGGTCCAACATTTCTTTTGGAAAATAGAAACGATTGTCACCGTGGCGACTGCCAGCAAGGGATTGGACGATAGGGGACAGGCTAGAGAGTTCTGCCAGTTCACCATTTTTTTGTAAAATTTCAATCTGAGTCCGTGGATTTTCAGATTCGGGACGATAGATATCATAAGGGAGGTCAAAGTTCTTATGAATAGCAGTATAGTAGTCTGGATCAAAACCGATTTCTTCAACCAGTTGTCTCATGGTTGCGAGTTGGTCTTGGTCTTTTTCTGAAAAAGTAATGGATTTAAAGACCTTGCGGTTGACAAAACGTTGCGACAAGTCTGCGAGAATCTTGTCAGGACTGCTCATCCAGAGTTGGAAGTAGGTATTCATCACGCCGTCATCAAGTGCCAGATAGTCAGATAGAGTAACTTTTTTTTCAAAAAAAGGTAGCAAATGTGGAGAAGTGCGTGCAAAGAAGTCCTTGTCCTCAGGATAGAGTTCCTTGGCGCGTTTGAGAAGATTCTGTAGGAGAACTTCCATGGCACGTGTTGCTGGGTGGAAATAAACCTGCATATACATCTGGTAGCGACTGAGAACATAGTCTTCGATGGCGTGCATGCCATTGCGCTGAAAGGCGATGCCATTTTCGATAGGGCGAATCACTCGGAGGATGCGAGTCAGGTCAAATTCCCCATAAGATGCTCCTGTAAAATAGGAGTCGCGCAAGAGATAGTCCATGCGGTCCGCATCGATCTGACTAGAAATGAGCTGCACGACCTGCTTGTTAGGATAGGTATGATCGATGACACTGGCAACTTTTTTTGGAAAGTCAGGCGCTACTTGTAGCAGAACTTGGTGAATCTCTGTCTCAGGACTTTGGATGATTTCCTGGGTAATAGCTTCATGATCTGTATCAAAGAGATGTTCAAAAGTATGGGAGTAGGCACCATGCCCAAGATCATGAAGGAGCGCAGCGGTCATGGTCAAGAGAGACTCAGCAGGATCCCATTCTTCAGGATATTTTTCTTCAAAAATCTCTGTGATACGACGAGCAATCTCATAGACCCCCAAACAGTGGGAAAAGCGACTGTGTTCGCCACCATGGAAGGTATAGCTGGAAGTTCCTAGTTGCTTAATACGGCGCAGACGTTGAAATTCTTTTGTATTGATCAAGTCGTATATGACCTGATTGTTTACATGGATGTAGTTGTGAACTGGGTCACGGAATACTTTTTCGTTCATATGACCATTATAGCAAAATCCTGCTCTTTTTGGTAAAATAGTAGGACAAGAGACAAGAAAGAGGATTTGATGTGAAGATTCGGATGCGCAATACGATTCAGTTTGATGAACAATTGGAAGTCATTGACCAACTTTATGACGTGGAAGTGCATGAAAAAGGGGATTTTAGCTATCTGCTTTTTTATAATGAGGAAAAAGAAAAAGTAGTTATTAAATTCCATGGTCAAGAACTGGTGATGACCCGTTTCTCCAATCCGAAGACCATTATGCGTTTTCTCAGGGATAGTGATAGTTTAGCCTATATTCCGACTCCCATGGGCATGCAGGAGTTTATCATTCAAACGAATCACTACAAACTGGATGGGCAAAAGATTGAGCTAGCCTATCAACTGCAAAATCAAGAGGGACATCCCTTTGCCAGCTATCAATTAGAAATTACTTGGGGATAAGAAAAAGGTTGGCGAATGCCAACCTTATTTGATATAGAGTTCTTGATTTTTTAGGACAATTTCACGAACACTTGCGAATTTCTTGAGTTTTTTCAGTTCTTCAGGATGGGTTACCAGAGTAATAACATAGCCCTCTTTACCCATGCGACCTGTACGGCCAGCGCGGTGGGTATAGGTTTCCATATCTCTAGGGACGTCAAAGTTTACGACACATTCTAGGCTATCGATATCAATCCCACGTGCCAAAAGGTCTGTTGCAAGGAGCAGGGTTAGCTGCTTGTCCTTAAACTTTTCTAAGATGACTTTTCGAAATTTCACATTGACATCACTAGCGAGGGAGACAGCCAAGACATCACGATACTGTAATTTTTCTTCTGCACTTCCAAGATCTGATAGGCTATTAAAGAAAACCAGTCCGCGGAAATCCTCTACATGAGCCAGCTTTCGTAGCATGTCCACTCGGTGACGTTGGTCTACCTGCATGTAGAAATGTTGAATGTTGTCCAGTTTTTGATCAGAGAGATCAATGGTATGTGTGTTGGGCGCAATCTTTTCTTGGTCAAACTTGGTCGTCGCACTCATGTAGATGAGTTGGTGGTCACGAGGTGCGTAGTGAGTGATTTTCTCAACAAAGTGAATCTGAGAATCATCGAGTAATTGGTCAAATTCATCCAGGATGATGGTTTCCACATTCATCATCTTGATTTTTTTTAATTTAATCAACTCAAAGATACGGCCAGGGGTTCCAATCAGAATTTCTGGTCCTTTTTTGAGTCGTTCAATCTGGCGTTTCTGACTCGAACCTGATAAGAAGAGCTGAGCAGTTAAGCCGATAGCCTCTGACCACGTTTTACATACATCAAAAATCTGTCCAGCAAGTTCCGTATTTGGTGCTAGAATCAAGAGTTGCTGGGCTTTTTTCTTTTGTAGTCTGAGAAGGCTTGGTAGGAGGTAAGCTAGGGTCTTACCAGTTCCTGTTGGGCTCACTCCTAGGAGGTTTTCTCCAGCAAGTATAGGCTCAAATAGTTGAGTTTGAATGGGGGTAAATCCTTGGAAACCGAGTTGGTCACTCAATTCCTGCCATTCAGTCGGTAGTTTGGTTTTCATTTTTCTGCCTCAAATCTAATGCCAGCAGTCTGGCGCATAGTATATAGTAGCTCATGAATAGAGCTTGCATCATCCAGCCAAGTCTGGTAGATCGTCTGGTCTGGTTGCTGGATCATCTGAGCAAACGCAGCAACTTCCTCAGTCATCGTATGAGGAGCCTGTTGGATAGGGAGTTGAACTTGATTTCCTTGGTGGTCGCTAAAAATAGCTGAGCGGACATGTTCAATCGTGTTAAGGGTCAAGGTTCCATCTGCTGTGTAAATCTCACAAGGAAGATTGGAAGTGATGTTTTTCCCAGCTTTGATATGAACTTGAAAGTCAGGGTAGAAGAGGATACCGTCTCCATTTAGGTCAATGCTATTGTCAAGCTGTTGAGCTTGATAAATCGCGTCTTGAGCCTTTCCAAAGAGGCGAACGGCAGCATAGAGAGGATAAATCCCCAAGTCCATAAGGGCTCCACCAGCAAAACGATCTGAAAAGACATTTGGCGTCTGCCCATCTAACAAGTTCGGCATCTTGGATGAATACTTAGCATAATTGAAATCAGCTCCCAACACTTGCTTGTCTGCTAAAAAGTTTTTGATAGTGGTAAAAGCTTTCTCGTGGTAATTACGAGCCGCCTCAAAGATAAAACAGTGATTTTTCTCAGCTGTCTGTCTCAAATCCAGCCACTCTTGTGGCTGCGTGACAGCTGGTTTTTCAAGAATGACATGCTTGCCAGCAGACAAGGCAGCCTTTGCTTGAACAAAATGCAAGGAGTTTGGACTGGCGATATAGACCACATCAAAAGAAGATTTAAAGAAGTCTTCTAATTGATCAAAGAGTTGGATATCCTGATAGCGGGAAGCAAAGGTTGCCGCAGTTTCTAACTTTCTAGAGTAGACAGCGACCAGCTGGTATTGGCCACTGGTATGGGCTGCCTCTATGAAGTGATGGCTGATAGCGCTTGTTCCGATGACACCTAGTTTAAGCATAGATACTCCTTTTCCGACTTTAAATCCTTCCTTCATTATAACATAGAAAAGAAGGACTATCCAACAGATGGTAAAAATTTTCAAATGGGCTACGAATTTCTTGGAGAAAGTGGTACAATATTTAGATAGGTAGATGAAATGAAAAGGGGGAGAGAATGAGATTATTACCAATAAGAAAAATATCACGTCAGTCTAAGAGACTAGCGCTTTTTTTGACTTTTTGTGCAGGGTATGTCGATGCCTATACCTTTATCGTGCGAGGGAACACCCTTGTGGCTGGACAGACTGGGAATGTGGTTTTTCTTTCTGTAGGACTCATTCAACAGAATGTCTCGGACGCCAGTGCCAAAGTAATGACCTTGCTTTTCTTTATGATGGGTGTCTTTTTTCTGACATTGTATAAGGAAAAACTAAGAATTGTTAAAAAGCCGATTTTGTCCTTGATTCCTCTTGCAGTCCTGTCTCTAATTATAGGCTTTGTGCCGCAAACGGTTGATAATATCTATCTCGTGCCGCCCTTGGCCTTTTGTATGGGACTGGTGACAACAGCCTTTGGAGAAGTGTCAGGTATTGCCTATAATAATGCTTTTATGACAGGGAATATCAAACGTACCATGTTGGCTTTTGGAGATTATTTCCGGACCAAGCATACGCCTTTCCTACGAGAGGGCTTGATTTTTGTTAGCTTGCTTAGCAGTTTTGTCTTCGGAGTTGTTTTTTCAGCTTATTTGACGATTTATTATCAGGAGAAGACAATTCTAGGTGTTCCTCTTATGATGAGTATCTTTTACTTCAGTATGCTTTTTGCTTCTTGGAGAAAAAAAGGAAAGAAAAAGCTTAAATTTGATTGATTTCGCTTGTAAGAAAAAAGAAGATATGCTATACTTGAAGAGTTGACTATGCACAATCCTGTGCAACCGCACGAACATCGTTGCTCAGATAGTGAGTATAAAGTGGTTCGTCCCACGGTGCTAGGCGAGTCTTCACAAAAATACGGGGAAACCCTAAAAATCATAGGAGGTGCATAATGAGCACATACGCAATTATCAAAACTGGCGGAAAACAAGTTAAAGTTGAAGTTGGTCAAGCAATTTACGTTGAAAAATTGAACGTTGAAGCTGGTCAAGAAGTTACTTTTAACGAAGTTGTTCTTGTTGGTGGTGAAAACACTGTTGTCGGAACTCCACTTGTTGCTGGAGCTACTGTAGTTGGAACTGTTGAAAAACAAGGAAAACAAAAGAAAGTTGTTACTTACAAGTACAAACCTAAAAAAGGTAGCCACCGTAAACAAGGTCACCGTCAACCATATACAAAAGTTGTCATCAACGCGATCAACGCTTAATTTTAAGGAGAACACATGATACAAGCAGTCTTTGAGAGAGCCGAAGATGGCGAGCTGAGGAGTGCGGAAATTACTGGACACGCCGAAAGTGGCGAATACGGCTTAGATGTCGTGTGTGCATCGGTTTCTACGCTTGCCATTAACTTTGTCAATTCCATTGAGAAATTTGCAGGCTACGAACCAATCTTAGAATTAAACGAAGATGAAGGTGGCTATCTAAAGGTTGATATACCAGCGGATCTTCCTTCACACCAGAGAGAAATGACGCAGTTATTCTTCGAATCATTTTTCTTAGGTATGGCAAACTTATCGGAGAACTCATCTGAGTTCGTCCAAACCAGAGTTATCACAGAAAACTAACACGGAGGAAAACATTATGTTAAAAATGACTCTTAACAACTTGCAACTTTTCGCCCACAAAAAAGGTGGAGGTTCTACATCAAACGGACGTGATTCACAAGCGAAACGTCTTGGAGCTAAAGCAGCTGACGGACAAACTGTAACAGGTGGATCAATCCTTTACCGTCAACGTGGTACACACATCTACCCAGGTGTAAACGTTGGACGTGGTGGGGACGATACTTTGTTCGCTAAAGTTGAAGGCGTAGTACGCTTTGAACGTAAAGGTCGCGATAAGAAGCAGGTTTCTGTTTACCCAATCGCAAAATAAAAAGGTTCAGTGAACCTTTTTATCCCGAGCCTTAAAATGAAAAGGCGAGGAAGCTAGAACTAGCATAAAATAAGGCTTTCCGAGTTTTCGGAGAGCCTATTTTTTGTTTTGATACCCATTTTGAATTTAATAGAGAATAGTTAGATTTAAACTTGCGATGGACCCTTTTTTCTTTTTTGGAAAACATCTGAATTATGGTATAATGAACAGATAGAGAAGTTGGGGGTAAAAGATGAACATTCAACAATTACGCTATGTTGTGGCTATTGCCAATAGTGGTACTTTCCGTGAAGCTGCTGAAAAGATGTATGTTAGTCAGCCGAGTCTGTCTATTTCTGTTCGCGATTTGGAAAAAGAGCTTGGTTTTAAGATTTTCCGTCGGACGAGTTCGGGGACTTTTTTGACCCGTCGTGGTATGGAATTTTATGAGAAAGCGCAGGAATTGGTCAAAGGATTTGATGTTTTTCAGAATCAGTATGCCAATCCTGAAGAAGAAAAAGATGAATTTTCCATTGCTAGCCAGCACTATGACTTCTTGCCACCAACCATTACGGCCTTTTCAGAACGTTATCCAGACTATAAGAACTTTCGTATTTTTGAGTCTACCACAGTTCAAATATTAGACGAAGTAGCCCAAGGACATAGTGAGATTGGGATTATCTACCTAAACAACCAAAATAAAAAGGGCATCATGCAACGGGTTGAAAAGCTTGGTTTAGAAGTTATTGAACTAATTCCTTTCCAGACTCACATTTATCTTCGTGAAGGACATCCTTTAGCACAGAAGGAGGAATTGGTCATGGAGGACCTAGCGGATTTACCAACGGTTCGTTTTACTCAGGAAAAGGATGAGTATCTATACTATTCAGAGAACTTTGTAGACACAAGCGCGAGCTCGCAGATGTTCAATGTGACCGACCGTGCTACTTTGAATGGTATTTTGGAGCGGACGGATGCTTATGCGACTGGATCTGGATTTTTAGATAGTGACAGTGTTAATGGGATTACAGTCATTCGTCTCAAGGATAATCTAGATAACCGCATGGTCTATGTCAAACGGGAAGAAGTGGAGCTTAGCCAAGCTGGGACTCTTTTCGTTGAGGTTATGCAAGAATATTTTGATCAAAAGAGGAAATCATGAAAAAAAGAGGAATAGTAGCAGTCATTGTACTGCTTTTGATTGGGCTGGATCAGTGGGTTAAAGCCTATGTTGTCCAGCAGATTCCACTGGGTGAAGTGCGTTCGTGGATCCCCAATCTCGTTAGCTTGACCTACCTGCAAAATAGAGGAGCAGCCTTCTCCATGCTGCAAGACCAGCAGTGGTTATTTGCTGTCATTACACTGGTCGTCATGGTAGGTGCCATTTGGTATCTACATAAACACATGGAGGATTCTCTCTGGTTGGTTTTTGGACTGACTTTGATAATCGCGGGAGGTCTGGGCAACTTTATCGACAGAATGAGTCAAGGTTTTGTGGTGGATATGTTTCACCTAGACTTTATCAACTTTGCGATTTTCAATGTTGCTGACAGCTATTTGACAGTTGGTGTCATTGTTTTATTGATTGCAATGCTTAAAGAGGAAGTAAATGGAAATAAAAATTGAAACTGGTGGGCAACGTCTAGACAAGGCTCTGTCAGATCTGACAGAATTGTCACGCAGTCTCGCGAATGAACAAATCAAGGCTGGACAAGTTTTGGTTAATGGGCAAGCCAAGAAAGCCAAATACACTGTCCAAGAGGGGGATATCGTCACCTACCATGTGCCAGAACTAGAGGTTTTAGAGTATGTGGCTGAGAATCTGCCGCTCGAGATTATCTACCAAGATGAGGATGTAGCCGTTGTTAACAAACCTCAAGGCATGGTGGTCCATCCGAGCGCCGGTCATACAAGTGGAACCTTGGTCAATGCCCTCATGTACCATATCAAGGACTTGTCAGGTATCAATGGTGTTCTCCGACCGGGTATCGTTCACCGTATTGACAAGGACACGTCTGGTCTGCTCATGATTGCAAAAAATGATGAGGCCCACTTGGCACTTGCCCAAGAGCTAAAAGATAAGAAGTCTCTACGTAAATACTGGGCAATTGTTCACGGTAATCTGCCAAATGATCGTGGTGTGATTGAAGCCCCGATTGGTCGTAGTGAAAAAGACCGTAAGAAACAGGCTGTGACTGCTAAAGGGAAGCCAGCAGTGACCCGTTTTCACGTCTTGGAACGCTTTGGAGATTATAGTTTGCTAGAGTTGCAACTGGAAACAGGGCGTACTCACCAAATCCGTGTTCATATGGCTTATATTGGCCATCCAGTCGCTGGTGATGAAGTCTATGGTCCTCGTAAGACACTGAAGGGACATGGGCAATTTCTCCATGCTAAGACTCTAGGCTTTACTCATCCGAGAACAGGTGAAACCTTGGAGTTCACAGCAGATATTCCAGAGATTTTTAAAGAAACGCTGGAAAGATTGCGTAAAACTGAGAATAGATAAAAGAGTTGAGATGCCTTGTCTCAACCTTTTTCATTTCAAGTCTTTTCTATTTTAAAGTATTCATGTTATAATGGATAAATATGAAGAATCGGAGTGAGAATATGAAGTACAAACGAATCGTCTTTAAGGTAGGGACTTCCTCCTTGACAAATGAAGACGGGAGTTTATCAAGGAGTAAAGTAAAGGCAATTACCCAGCAATTGGCTATGCTGCATGAGGCTGGACATGAGTTGATTTTGGTGTCATCTGGGGCAGTTGCCGCTGGATTTGGAGCTTTGGGTTTTAAAAAACGTCCGACCAAGATTGCAGATAAACAAGCTTCGGCTGCAGTTGGTCAGGGACTTTTGTTGGAGGAATATACAACCAACCTCCTCATGCGCCAGATCGTCTCCGCACAAATCTTGCTGACACAGGATGATTTTGTAGATAAACGTCGCTATAAGAATGCCCACCAGGCCTTGTCTGTATTGCTTCATCGTGGTGCCATTCCTATCATCAACGAGAATGACAGTGTCGTCATTGACGAACTCAAGGTCGGGGACAATGACACTCTGAGTGCCCAAGTGGCGGCTATGGTTCAGGCGGATCTCTTGGTTCTCTTGACGGATGTGGACGGTCTCTATACTGGAAATCCCAACTCAGATCCAAGAGCTAAACGTCTTGAGAAAATCGAGACTATCAATCGTGAGATTATTGATATGGCTGGTGGGGCAGGTTCGTCTAATGGTACTGGGGGTATGCTAACAAAAATCAAGGCGGCTACAATCGCAACGGAGTCAGGGGTGCCAGTCTATATCTGCTCGTCCATGAAATCAGATGCCTTGATTGAGGCAGCGGAAGAGACCAAGGATGGATCCTTCTTTGTTGCGCAAGAGAAGGGCCTTCGTACTCAGAAACAATGGCTGGCCTTCTATGCTCAAAGTCAAGGAACGATTTGGGTAGATGGTGGAGCTGCAGAGGCACTTTCAAAAAACGGGAAAAGTCTCCTTTTATCGGGTGTGGTAGAAGTGGAAGGAAACTTCTCTTACCACGATATTGTAACGGTAGCAGATAAAGAAACAGGTCAATCTCTTGGAAAGGGACGTGTCCAATTTGGCTTCTCAGCTCTAGAAGATATGCTCCGTTCTCAAAAAGCTAAGGGAGTCTTGATTCACCGTGATGACTGGATTTCCATCACTCCTGAAATCCAGCTACTCTTTACAGAATTTTAGAGGTGAACGATGGTAAGGACACAAGAACAATTTGAACAGGTACAGGCTGTTAAGAAATCAATCAATACTGCCAGTGAATCAGTGAAAAACCAAGCCTTGGTAGCCATGGCTGATCAGTTATTGGCAGCTACTGAGGAGATTTTAGCGGCTAATGCCCTTGATATGGCAGCGGCCAAGGGGAAAATCTCAGATGTTATGCTAGATCGTCTTTATTTGGATGCTGGGCGTATAGAAACGATGGCAAGAGGGATTCGTGAAGTGGTTGCTTTACCAGATCCTATCGGTGAAGTCTTAGAAACAAGTCAGCTTGAAAATGGCTTGGTTATTACTAAGAAGCGTGTGGCTATGGGGGTTATTGGTATTATCTATGAAAGTCGTCCAAATGTGACGTCTGATGCGGCTGCTTTGGCTCTTAAAAGTGGCAATGCGGTCGTTCTTCGTAGTGGTAAGGACGCCTACCAAACAGCCCATGCTATTGTCACAGCCTTGAAGAAGGGTTTGGAGACGACTACCATTCATCCAAATGTGATTCAACTGGTGGAAGACACCAGCCGAGAAAGTAGCTATGCTATGATGAAGGCCAAGGGCTATCTAGACCTCCTCATTCCTCGTGGAGGGGCTGGCTTGATTAATGCAGTGGTTGAAAATGCCATTGTGCCTGTTATTGAGACAGGAACTGGAATTGTCCATGTCTATGTGGATAAGGATGCCGATGAAGACAAGGCTCTGTCTATCATCAACAATGCTAAAACCAGTCGTCCTTCTGTCTGCAATGCTATGGAAGTTTTGCTGGTTCATGAAGACAAGGCAGCGGATTTCCTTCCTCGCTTGGAGAAAGTGCTGGTTGCAGAGCGTGAGGAAGCTGGGCTGGAACCGATTCAATTCCGCCTAGATAGTAAAGCAAGTCAGTTTGTTTCAGGTCGATCAGCTGAGTCCCAAGACTTTGACACCGAGTTTTTAGATTATATCCTAGCGGTTAAGGTTGTGAGTAGTTTAGAAGAAGCGGTTGAGCATATTGAAGCTCACAGTACCCATCATTCGGATGCCATTGTGACAGAAAATGCTGAAGCTGCGGCTTTCTTTACAGAGCAAGTGGACTCTGCCGCGGTTTATGTCAATGCCTCAACGCGTTTCACTGACGGGGGGCAATTTGGTCTTGGATGTGAGATGGGAATTTCTACTCAGAAACTGCATGCGCGTGGGCCTATGGGCTTGAAAGAGTTGACCAGCTACAAGTATGTGGTTACTGGTAACGGACAGATAAGGGAGTAAGAGATGAAGATTGGATTTATCGGTTTGGGGAATATGGGAGCTAGCTTGGCTAAGGCTGTTGTGCAGGCCAAGACGGGTGCTCAGATTCTCCTTGCCAATCGTAGTCAAGCAAAAGTAGATGCTTTCATTACCAACTTTGGTGGTCAGGCTTCCAGCAATGACGAAATCTTCGCAGAAGCAGATGTGATTTTTCTAGGAGTTAAGCCTGCTCAGTTCTCAGACTTGCTTTCTCAATACCAGACCATCCTTGAAAATAGAGAGAGTCTTCTTTTGATTTCCATGGCGGCTGGATTGACTTTGGAAAAACTAGCCAAATTTTTACCGAGTCACCACCGAATCATTCGCATCATGCCCAATACTCCAGTGGCTATCGGACAAGGAGTGATTAGTTACGCTTTATCAGCAAACTGTCGTGCTGAGGACAGGGAACTCTTTTGTCAATTATTGGCCAAGGCCGGTCTTTTGGTTGAGCTGGGAGATGGCTTAATCGATGCTGCGACAGGTCTTGCAGGTTGTGGACCAGCCTTTGTCTATCTCTTTATCGAGGCTTTGGCAGATGCAGGTGTGCAGACAGGATTGTCAAGAGAAAGGGCCTTGAAAATGGCAGCCCAAACAGTAGTCGGCGCTGGACAAATGGTTCTGGAAAGTCAGCAACATCCTGGAGTCTTGAAAGACCAAGTTTGCAGCCCAGGAGGTTCGACTATCGCGGGTGTAGCGAGTCTGGAAGAACATGCCTTTAGAGGTACAGTCATGGACGCAGTTCAGCAAGCCTACAAACGAACACAAGAATTAGGTAAATAAGAGGTTGGATGACTTCCAGCCTCTTTTATGGTCGATTGAATGGAGAAGACACAAAAAGATTGTCACAAAAACCTATTTTTTTGATAGAATAGAAGGTAGAAAAAAAGAAATGAGTTAGACATGTCAAAAGGATTTTTAGTCTCTCTTGAGGGACCAGAGGGAGCAGGAAAAACCAGTGTTTTAGAGGCTCTTCTCCCAATTTTAGAGGAAAAAGGAATAGAGGTGCTGACGACTCGTGAGCCAGGTGGAGTCTTGATTGGAGAGAAGATTCGTCAAGTGATTTTGGACCCAAGTCACACTCAGATGGATCCTAAAACGGAACTCCTTCTCTATATCGCCAGTCGCAGACAGCACTTGGTAGAAAAAGTTCTCCCAGCCCTTGAAGCTGGTAAGTTGGTCATTATGGACCGCTTCATCGATAGTTCTGTTGCTTATCAGGGATTTGGCCGTGGCTTGGATATTGATGCCATTGATTGGCTCAATCACTTTGCAACAGATGGTCTCAAACCCGACTTGACACTCTATTTTGACATCGAGGTGGAAGAAGGATTGGCTCGTATTGCTGCCAATAGTGATCGCGAGGTCAATCGTTTGGACCTAGAAGGCTTAGACCTGCACAAGAAAGTCCGTCAAGGCTATCTTTCTCTTCTGGACAAAGAAGGAAATCGCATTGTCAAGATTGATGCCAGTCTTCCCTTGGAGCAAGTTGTGGATACAACCAAGGCGGTCTTGTTTGACAGAATGGGATTGGCAAAATGAAACAAGAACAACTAAAGGCTTTGCAACCAGAGCAGTTTGACCGCTTTATCTGTATCCTAGAACAAGACCAGCTCAATCACGCCTATCTCTTTTCAGGTTTCTTTGGAAGTTTGGAAATGGCGCAATTTTTGGCTAAAAGTCTTTTCTGTACGGATAAAGTAGGCGTTTTACCATGTGAGAACTGCCGAAACTGCAAGCTGATTGAACAGGAAGAATTTCCCGATGTTACCTTGATTAAGCCAGTCAATCAGGTCATTAAGACAGAACGCATTCGGGAATTGGTGGGCCAGTTTTCCCAAACAGGGATTGAAAGCCAGCAACAGGTCTTTATTATCGAGCAGGCGGAAAAAATGCATCCCAACGCAGCCAATTCTCTGCTTAAGGTCATCGAAGAACCTCAGAGTGAAGTTTATATTTTCTTCTTAACCAGCGATGAGGAAAAAATCTTGCCGACAATCCGTAGTCGGACCCAGATTTTCAACTTTAAAAAGCAAGAAGAAAAGCTCATCCATCAATTAGAACAAGCAGGTCTGGTCAAGAAAAAAGCGACTCTCTTAGCCCAGTTTTGTCAATCACGAGCTGAAGCTGAAAAGTTGGTCAATCAAGCAAGTTTTTGGACCTTGGTGGATGAAAGTGAGCGCCTGCTGACTTGGTTAGTAGCCAAGAAAACAGAGAGTTATTTGCAGGTAGCCAAATTAGCTAGTTTGGCAGATGACAAGGAAAAACAAGATCAGGTCTTGCGAATCCTCGAAGTGCTCTGTGGACAGGATCTCTTGCAAGCAAGAATTCGACAGATTCTGCAAGATTTGCTAGAAGCTAGAAAAATGTGGCAAGCCAATGTTAGCTTTCAAAATGCCATGGAATATCTGGTCTTGAAAGAAATATAAACTCATACTCTTCGAAAATCAAATTCAAACCACGTCAACGTCGCCTTGCCGTACTCAAGTACAGCCTGCGGCTAGTTTCCTAGTTTGCTCTTTGATTTTCATTGAGTATTAAAAATGAACGATATAGAAAGGAAAGGGCTGGTTTATGGATAAAAAAGAATTATTTGACGCGCTGGACGATTTTTCCCAACAGTTACTGGTGACCTTGGCCGATGTGGAAGCCATCAAGAAAAATCTCAAGAGCCTGGTAGAGGAAAATACAGCTCTTCGCTTGGAAAATAGTAAGTTGCGCGAACGCTTGGGCGAGGTGGAAGCAGATACTCCCGTCAAGGCTAAGCATGTTCGTGAAAGTGTCCGCCGAATCTATAAGGACGGGTTTCACGTTTGTAATGATTTTTATGGACAACGCCGAGAGCAGGACGAGGAATGTATGTTCTGTGATGAGTTGTTATATAGGGAGTAAGCATGCAGATTCAAAAAAGTTTTAAGGGACAATCTCCCTATGGCAAACTTTACCTAGTAGCAACGCCGATTGGCAATCTAGATGATATGACCTTTCGTGCCATCCAGACTTTGAAAGAGGTGGACTGGATTGCGGCTGAGGACACGCGCAATACAGGGCTTTTGCTCAAACATTTTGACATTTCCACCAAGCAGATTAGTTTTCATGAGCACAATGCCAAGGAAAAAATTCCTGATTTGATTGGTTTCTTGAAAGCAGGGCAAAGTATTGCTCAGGTTTCTGACGCGGGTCTGCCTAGCATCTCGGACCCTGGTCATGATTTGGTCAAGGCAGCTATTGAGGAAGAAATCGCAGTTGTTACCGTTCCAGGTGCCTCTGCAGGGATTTCGGCCTTGATTGCCAGTGGATTGGCGCCACAACCACATATCTTTTATGGTTTCTTACCGAGAAAATCAGGTCAGCAAAAGCTATTTTTCGACTCGAAAAAAGATTATCCAGAAACTCAAATTTTCTACGAATCGCCCCACCGTGTAGCGGATACGCTGGAAAATATGCTAGCAGTTTACGGCGACCGCTCGGTGGTCTTGGTTAGAGAATTAACCAAAATCTATGAAGAATACCAACGAGGAAAGATCTCTGAATTGCTAGTAAGCATCGCTGAAACGCCACTCAAGGGCGAATGCCTTCTCATCGTTGAAGGTGCAAATCAGGATGTGGAGGAAAAGGACGAGGAGGACTTGTTCTTAGAAATTCAAACCCGTATCCAGCAAGGCATGAAGAAAAATCAAGCCATAAAGGAAGTTGCAAAACTCTACCAGTGGAATAAGAGTCAGCTCTACGCTGCCTACCACGAATGGGAAGAAAATCAAGAAAATGACTAAACAGGGAAGTTTGCCTTCTTCCCTTTTTTTGTTATACTAGTAAAAGAAAAATTAGAAAGATTTGTGGGTGTCAAACAGTCTAGTAGCTTGTTTTTATTTGGACTTAGTTTCCACCCAAAGAGGTATTAGTGTCGTGTCTCAATCTTATATCAATGTTATCGGAGCAGGTTTGGCAGGTTCTGAAGCAGCCTACCAAATCGCAGAACGTGGTATTCCAGTTAAACTCTATGAAATGCGTGGTGTCAAGTCAACACCCCAACACAAAACAGACAATTTTGCTGAATTGGTTTGTTCCAATTCCTTACGTGGGGATGCTTTGACCAATGCAGTTGGGCTTCTCAAGGAAGAAATGCGTCGCTTGGGTTCTGTTATCTTGGAATCTGCTGAAGCTACACGTGTTCCTGCGGGCGGTGCCCTTGCGGTGGACCGTGACGGTTTCTCCCAAATGGTGACCGAAAAAGTAGCCAATCATCCTTTGATTGAAGTGGTTCGCGATGAAATTACAGAACTGCCAACTGATGTTATTACAGTTGTGGCTACTGGTCCTTTGACTAGCGATGCTCTAGCTGAAAAGATTCATGCCCTTAATGACGGTGATGGTTTCTATTTCTACGATGCGGCAGCACCTATTATCGATGTCAACACCATCGATATGAGTAAGGTCTATCTCAAATCTCGTTATGACAAGGGAGAAGCGGCCTACCTCAATGCCCCTATGACCAAGCAAGAGTTTATGGATTTCCATGAAGCCTTGGTCAATGCAGAAGAAGCACCGCTCAATTCTTTCGAAAAAGAAAAGTACTTTGAAGGTTGTATGCCGATCGAAGTCATGGCTAAGCGTGGTATTAAAACCATGCTTTATGGTCCTATGAAACCAGTCGGTCTGGAGTATCCAGATGATTACACAGGCCCTCGTGACGGAGAATTTAAAACACCGTATGCTGTTGTCCAGCTTCGTCAGGATAATGCGGCTGGTAGCCTCTACAATATCGTCGGTTTCCAGACCCACCTCAAATGGGGAGAACAAAAACGTGTCTTCCAAATGATTCCAGGTCTTGAAAATGCTGAGTTTGTCCGTTATGGGGTCATGCATCGTAATTCTTACATGGATTCACCAAATCTTCTGGAGCAAACCTATCGTTCTAAGAAACAGCCAAATCTCTTCTTTGCTGGTCAAATGACGGGTGTGGAAGGCTATGTTGAGTCAGCAGCATCAGGCTTAGTTGCGGGGATTAACGCTGCTCGCCTCTTTAAGGGTGAAAGTGAAGCTATCTTCCCAGAGACCACAGCGATTGGAAGTCTGGCTCATTACATCACCCATGCGGACAGCAAACATTTCCAACCAATGAATGTCAATTTTGGGATTATCAAGGAATTGGAAGGCGAGCGTATCCGTGATAAAAAAGCTCGTTATGAAAAAATTGCAGAGCGTGCTCTTACCGACTTAGAAGAATTTTTAACGGTCTAATTTTTTTCAAAGAATTGCTCATGATACTATAAAAATCTTAGAAATTGTGATAAAATAGGTAGGATAAAAAAAGGAGAGTAAAAATGGCGAATCCCAAGTATAAACGTATTTTAATCAAGTTATCAGGTGAAGCCCTTGCCGGTGAACGTGGCGTAGGGATTGATATCCAAACAGTTCAAACAATCGCAAAAGAGATTGAAGAAGTTCATAGTTTAGGTATCGAAATTGCCCTTGTTATTGGTGGAGGGAATCTCTGGCGTGGTGAACCTGCTGCAGAAGCAGGAATGGACCGTGTTCAGGCAGATTACACTGGAATGCTTGGGACTGTTATGAATGCTCTTGTGATGGCAGATTCATTGCAACAAGTTGGTGTCGATACGCGAGTGCAAACAGCCATTGCTATGCAACAAGTTGCAGAACCTTACGTACGTGGACGTGCCCTTCGTCATCTTGAAAAAGGCCGTATCGTTATCTTTGGTGCCGGAATTGGTTCACCTTACTTCTCAACAGATACAACAGCGGCTCTTCGTGCAGCTGAAATCGAAGCAGATGCCATTCTGATGGCTAAAAATGGGGTAGACGGTGTTTACAATGCCGATCCTAAGAAAGACAAAACTGCCGTTAAGTTTGAAGAATTGACCCACCGTGACGTTATCAATAAAGGTCTTCGTATCATGGACTCAACTGCTTCAACCCTCTCTATGGACAACGACATTGACTTGGTTGTCTTCAATATGAACCAACCAGGCAACATCAAACGTGTCGTATTTGGTGAAAATATCGGAACAACAGTTTCAAACAATATCGAAGAAAAGGAATAAGAAAATTATGGCTAATGCAATTGTAGAAAAAGCTAAAGAGAGAATGACCCAGTCTCACCAATCACTTGCTCGTGAATTTGGAGGTATCCGTGCCGGTCGTGCCAACGCAAGCTTGCTAGACCGTATCCACGTAGAATACTATGGAGTTGAAACTCCTCTTAACCAAATCGCTTCAATTACTATTCCAGAAGCGCGTGTCTTGTTGGTAACACCATTTGACAAGTCTTCATTGAAAGACATCGAACGTGCCTTGAACGCTTCTGATCTTGGTATTACACCAGCTAATGACGGTTCTGTGATCCGCTTGGTTATCCCAGCTCTTACAGAAGAAACTCGTCGTGACCTTGCCAAAGAAGTGAAGAAGGTCGGTGAAAATGCTAAAGTGGCTGTCCGCAATATCCGTCGTGATGCTATGGATGAAGCTAAGAAACAAGAAAAAGCAAAAGAAATCACTGAAGACGAATTGAAGACTCTTGAAAAAGATATTCAAAAAGTAACAGACGATGCTGTGAAACACATCGACGACATGACTGCCAATAAAGAAAAAGAAATCTTGGAAGTCTAAAAATAAACAGAAAAACTCAGTTGGCATTGCTGGCTGAGTTTTATTCGAAAGAAGGAAATATGAATACAAATCTTGCAAGTTTTATCGTTGGACTCATCATCGATGAAAATGACCGTTTTTACTTTGTGCAAAAGGATGGTCAGACCTATGCTCTTGCTAAAGAAGAAGGTCAACATACAGTAGGGGATACGGTCAAAGGTTTTGCCTACACGGATATGAAGCAAAAACTCCGCTTGACCACTCAAGAAGTTACTGCGACTCAGGACCAATTTGGTTGGGGAACCGTAACAGAAGTTCGAAAGGACTTGGGTGTCTTTGTCGATACCGGTCTACCTGATAAGGAAATCGTTGTGTCACTCGATATCCTCCCTGAGCTCAAGGAACTCTGGCCTAAGAAAGGTGATAAACTTTACATCCGTCTTGAAGTGGACAAGAAAGACCGAATCTGGGGACTTTTGGCGTATCAGGAAGACTTCCAACGTCTGGCTCGTCCTGCTTACAACAACATGCAGAACCAAAACTGGCCAGCCATTGTTTACCGTCTCAAGCTGTCAGGAACATTTGTTTACCTACCAGAGAATAACATGCTTGGTTTCATTCACCCAAGTGAACGCTACGCAGAGCCACGTTTGGGGCAAGTGTTAGATGCGCGTGTCATCGGTTTCCGTGAAGTGGACCGTACTCTTAACCTCTCCCTCAAACCACGTTCTTTTGAAATGTTGGAAAATGATGCCCAGATGATTTTGACCTACTTGGAAAGCAATGGCGGTTTCATGACCTTGAATGATAAGTCATCTCCTGACGATATCAAGGCAACCTTTGGTATCTCTAAAGGTCAGTTCAAGAAAGCACTCGGTGGCTTGATGAAGGCTGGCAAAATCAAGCAAGACCAGTTTGGGACAGAGCTGATTTAGGGAGGCTTATGAGAAAATCATTTTATACTTGGCTCATGACTGAGCGTAATCCTAAAAGTGACAGCCCTAAAGCCATCTTGGCAGACCTTGCTTTTGAGGAGTCAGCCTTTCCAAAACACACGGATGATTTCGATGAGGTGAGTCGCTTTTTGGAGGAGCATGCCAGTTTCTCTTTTAACCTAGGAGATTTTGATGCCATCTGGCAAGAATACTTAGAACACTAGAGACAATGAGATGAGGCTAGTATTTTATTGTTCTCTTTGCTATAATAAAAAGAAATAAACGGATTAGAGAGGTTCTTTATTTGAAGGAACATTCAATAGACATTCAACTAAGTCACCCAGATGACTTGTTCCATCTTTTTGGTTCCAATGAGCGCCATCTTCGTTTGATGGAAGAAGAGCTCGATGTGGTGATTCATGCTCGTACGGAGATTGTGCAGGTTTTGGGAGAAGAGACTGCCTGTGAGGAAGCCCGTCAGGTTATCCAGGCTTTGATGGTCTTGGTAAATCGAGGAATGACCGTTGGCACGCCAGATGTGGTGACTGCGATTAGCATGGTCAAAAACGATGAAATCGACAAGTTTGTCGCCCTTTACGAAGAAGAAATTATCAAGGACAATACAGGGAAGCCGATCCGTGTCAAAACCTTAGGTCAAAAGCTTTATGTGGACAGTGTCAAACAGCATGATGTGACCTTTGGAATCGGACCAGCAGGGACAGGGAAGACCTTTCTTGCAGTGACCTTGGCAGTGACAGCCCTTAAACGTGGGCAAGTCAAGCGGATTATCCTTACTCGTCCAGCAGTGGAAGCAGGTGAGAGTCTAGGATTTCTTCCGGGTGATCTCAAGGAGAAGGTGGATCCTTATCTTCGACCTGTTTACGATGCTTTGTACCAGATTCTCGGGAAAGACCAAACGACCCGTCTCATGGAGCGTGAAATTATCGAAATCGCGCCCCTTGCCTATATGCGTGGTCGGACCTTGGATGATGCTTTTGTCATTTTAGATGAGGCACAAAATACGACCATCATGCAGATGAAGATGTTCCTGACTCGTTTAGGCTTTAATTCGAAGATGATTGTCAATGGAGATATCAGCCAGATTGACCTACCACGCAATGTTAAGTCCGGTTTGATTGATGCTCAAGAAAAGCTCAAGAACATTCACCAAATCGACTTTGTTCATTTTTCAGCCAAGGATGTGGTTCGCCATCCGGTTGTCGCTCAGATTATCCGAGCTTATGAACCAGCTCCAGTTAAGGTTGAAGAAAAGAACCAAGAAACAGAATAGCAAAAAAAGCAGTTCAGATTTGAACTGCTCTTTTTTAATGAGTGTATATCTTTAAACAAGTTCGTCGATTGACGTGTGATCTTTATCGAGACCTTGAGCAACTGGGAGGCTGGTCAAGTAACCTTGATAAGTGGTCACACCTTGACGCAAGCCTTCATCTTCAGCAATTGCTTGTGTGAATCCTTTGCCAGCCAGAGCTTCGATGTAAGGAAGAGTGACATTGGTTAGGGCGATAGTAGAAGTACGGGCAACTGCACCAGGGATATTGGCAACGGCATAGTGGAGGACACCGTGTTTTTCATAGACAGGTTCATCGTGCGTTGTCACACGGTCAGCTGTCTCGATAACGCCACCTTGGTCAACGGCAACGTCAACGATTACAGAGCCTGGACGCATTTGTTTGACCATCTCATCTGTCACCAATTTTGGTGCTTTGGCCCCAGGGATGAGAACTGCACCAATCACCACATCAGCATCTCTCACACTTGCTTCGATGTTGAATGAATTAGACATAAGAGTTTGGATTTGATTTCCAAAGACTTCTTCTAGAACTGAGAGACGTTTAGCACTGATATCTAAAATAGTCACTTGAGCACCAAGACCAAGGGCGATGCGGGCAGCATGTGTACCGACGACACCACCACCGATGATGGTTACTTTTCCTTTTGGAACACCTGGTACACCACCAAGTAAAACACCAGAGCCACCAGCTTGCTTAGTAAGGAAGTGAGCTCCGATTTGAACAGCCATACGACCTGCAACCTCACTCATAGGAACGAGGAGCGGCAGTTGTCCTTGATTGTCACGAACGGTTTCATAGGCAATTCCTGTTGTTTTTGCTGCTAACATAGCCTCTGCTAATTCTGGTGCAGCGGCCATGTGCAAGTAGGTGAAGAGGAAAAGATCGTCGCGCAAATAACCGTATTCAGAAGCTAGTGGTTCTTTTACTTTCACGACTAACTCGGCAGCCCATGCTTCTGCAGCAGTAGCGACAATCTCAGCTCCTTGCTTTTGATAGTCAGCATCAGTAAATCCTGAACCGAGACCAGCATTTGTTTCGATGAGGACACGATGTCCACGAGAAACTAAGCTATGAACACCAGCAGGTGTGAGGGCGACACGGTTTTCGTTATTTTTAATTTCTTTTGGGATTCCGATTAACATATAGATAACCTACCTTTCAATTGTCGGATTGTTTTGGTTGTCACATTCCATTCCATAAATCAAAAATGTGATGGTTTTATTGTATATGAAACCGCTTCAAAAATCAAGAAAAACTTGTCATTCAAATTTATTTATGCTAGACTAGTGAGAATCGAGCTCTAATGGAGGGAAAAGTATGGAATCAATATTTGTGAAATTTGCCCAGTATCCATCTATAGAAACGGAGCGTTTATTGCTCCGACCTGTAACTTTGGACGATGCAGAAGCTATGTTTGAGTATGCCTCAGACAGAGAAAATACACGCTATACTTTTCCAACAAATCAAAGCTTAGAAGAAACCAAGAACAACATCGCTCAGTTCTACTTGGCTAATCCCTTGGGACGGTGGGGAATCGAACTAAAAAGCAATGATCAGTTTATTGGAACTATTGATTTGCACAAGATTGATCCCATTCTCAAAAAAGCAGCTATTGGTTACATTATCAACCAAAAGTATTGGAATCAAGGATTGACGACAGAAGCCAATCGCGCCGTGATTGAGCTGGCTTTTGAGAAGATTGGAATGAACAAGTTGACCGCTCTTCATGACAAAGACAATCCCGCATCTGGCAAGGTCATGGAGAAATCTGGGATGCGTTTTTCCCACGAAGAACCCTATGCCAGAATGGATAATAAAGAACCAGGTCGAATGATCACAAGGGTTCATTATGTCTTGACTAAGGAAGACTATTTTGCAAATAAATAAGCAGTTGAAAAGAAATTTTCAACTGTTTTTTCTTTCACTTACGAATAATTTAAGAGAGGAGAAAATATGAAAGCAATTATCGAGAAAATCAAAGAGTATAAAATCCTTGTCATTTGTGCTGGTTTAGGTTTGGCCTTGGGCGGATTTTTCCTACTAAAGCCAACTTCACAAACATCTGTAAAAGAATCAAATTTGCAGGCTGAAGTCGCAGCTGTTTCAAAGGATTCATCGTCTGACAAAGAAGTGAAAAAGGAAGAAAAGGACGAGTCTCCTGAACAAGATTTGATTACGGTAGATGTCAAAGGTGCTGTTAAATCGCCAGGGATTTATGATTTACCAGTAGGGAGTCGTGTTCATGATGCCGTTCAGAAGGCGGGTGGATTGACAGAGGAAGCAGATAGTAAGTCGCTTAATCTAGCACAGAAAGTCAGTGACGAGGCTCTTGTCTATGTTCCAACTAAGGGAGAAGAAGCAGTGAGTCAGCAGACTGCCTCTGGAACGACTGCTTCGACAAGTAAAGATAAGAAGGTCAACCTAAATAAAGCTAGTCTGGAAGAACTCAAGCAGGTCAAAGGCTTGGGAGGAAAACGAGCCCAGGATATTATCGATCATCGTGAGGCAAATGGCAAGTTCAAGTCGGTTGATGAATTAAAGAAGGTTTCTGGTATTGGCGCTAAGACCATAGAAAAGCTAAAAGACTATGTTACAGTGGATTAAGAATTTCCCTATCCCCCTAATCTATCTGAGTTTCCTGTTGCTCTGGCTTTACTATGCCATTTTTGGAGTGTCCTATCTCGCACTGCTAGGTTTTGTTTTTTTGCTTGTCTGTCTCTTTTTCCAATTTCCTTGGAAATCGGCCGGTAAAGTTCTAGCGTTTTGTGGAGTTTTTGGTTTTTGGTTTTTGTTTCAAACTTGGCAACAGACACAAGCTAATCAAAACCTAGTGGATTCTGTTGAAAGGGTACGGATTTTACCAGATACCATCAAAGTCAATGGAGACAGTCTGTCCTTTCGGGGCAAGGCTGAGGGTCGCACCTTCCAAGTTTACTATAAACTCCAGTCTGAGGAGGAGAAAGAGCTCTTTCAGGCCTTAACAGACCTTCACGAGATAGAGATAGAAGGAAAACTTTCAGAGCCTGAAGGTCAGAGGAATTTTGGTGGCTTTGACTACCAAGCCTATCTGAAAACTCAGGGGATTTACCAAACTTTGACTATCAAGAGTATCCAGTCAATGAGAAAGATTAGCAGTTGGGATATAGGAGAAAATCTGTCCAGTTTACGTCGAAAGGCTGTAGTTTGGATCAAGATGCACTTTCCAGATCCTATGCGCAATTATATGACAGGTCTTCTTTTAGGACATTTGGACACGGACTTTGAGGAGATGAATGAGCTCTATTCCAGTCTTGGAATTATCCATCTCTTTGCCTTGTCGGGTATGCAGGTAGGCTTTTTCATGGATGCCTTTAAGAAACTCCTCTTGCGATTGGGCTTAACTCAAGAAAAGTTGAAGTGGCTAACTTATCCCTTTTCTCTTATCTATGCAGGTCTGACAGGATTTTCAGCATCTGTTATTCGCAGTCTCTTGCAAAAGTTACTAGCACAACATGGTATTAAGGGCTTGGATAATTTTGCCTTGACGGTCCTTGTCCTTTTTATCATTATGCCAAACTTTTTCCTAACTGCAGGAGGAGTCTTGTCCTGCGCTTATGCTTTTATCTTGACCATGACCAGCAAAGAAGGCGATGGGATCAAGGCTGTTGCCAGAGAAAGTTTGGTCATTTCTTTGGGAATATTGCCCATTCTATCCTTTTATTTTGCAGAATTTCAGCCTTGGTCTATCCTTTTGACCTTTGTCTTTTCCTTTCTGTTTGATGTGGTCTTCTTGCCGCTTTTGTCCATCTTATTCATTCTGTCCTTCGTTTACCCAGTCACTCAGTTTAACTTTGTCTTTGAGTGGTTGGAGGGCGTCATTCGCTTGCTATCGCAGCTGGCAAGTAGGCCCCTGGTCTTTGGTCAACCTAACGCATGGCTGTTGATTCTACTGTTAGTTTCATTAGCCTTGGTCTATGACATGAGGAAAAACATCAAAAGACTAGCAGGAGTCAGTCTTTTTATTGTGGGGCTCTTTTTCTTGACCAAGCATCCACTTGAAAATGAAATTACCATGCTAGATGTTGGGCAAGGGGAGAGTATTTTCCTACGGGATGTAACTGGTAAAACCATTCTCATAGATGTAGGTGGTAAGGCAGAATCTGATAAGAAAATCGAGGCTTGGCAAGAAAAGGCGACGACCAGCAATGCCCAGAGAACCTTGATTCCTTATCTTAAAAGTCGAGGAGTAGATAAGATTGACCAGCTGATTTTGACCAATACAGACAAGGAACATGTTGGTGATTTACTGGAGGTGACCAAGGCTTTCCATGTTGGAGAGATTTTAGTATCAAAAGGAAGTCTGACACAGAAGGAATTTGTAGCGGAACTAGAAGCAAGTCAAACTAAGGTGCGCAGTGTGACAGCAGGGGAGAATTTACCGATTTTTGGCAGTTACTTAGAAGTCCTATCTCCAAGGAAGATTGGAGATGGGGATCGTGATGATTCTCTGGTTCTTTATGGAAAACTTTTGGATAAGCACTTTCTCTTTACTGGAAACTTGAAGGAGAAGGGAGAGAAGGAACTTTTAAAGCAATACCCTACCTTAGAGTTGGATATCTTGAAGGCAGGTCAACATGGTTCAAAGACTTCATCTAGCCCAGCTTTTTTAGAGAAGCTCAAACCAGAGCTTACTCTCATTTCAGTGGGCAAGAACAATCGTGCCAAACTCCCCCATCAGGAAACCTTGACACGAATTGAAAATATCAATAGCAAAGTTTACCGAACTGACCAGCAAGGAGCCATTCGCTTTAAAGGATGGAATAGTTGGCGAATGGAAACGGTGAGATAAAATAGATAAACTTTTTTGAAAAAATAACTTTTTATCTTGACAAGGAATAGAAAACTTGGTATCATATAAAAGTTGAGAAAAGCAGAAGTGAGAGCTTCTCGCCTTGTGACATCAAGTTGCCTGGCCCTACGGATGAAAAGTTTCTAAGAAACGCTATCATAACGTGCGGGCTTGTATCATTACGAGTCCGCTATTGTTTTTCTCTAATAATAAAAAAGAGGTGAAAACCATAGCAAAGCAAGACTTATTCATCAATGATGAAATTCGTGTACGTGAAGTTCGCTTGATCGGTCTTGAGGGAGAACAGCTAGGTATCAAGCCACTCAGCGAAGCGCAAGCATTGGCTGATAGTGCAAATGTTGACTTAGTATTGATCCAACCTCAAGCAAAACCGCCTGTTGCTAAAATTATGGACTACGGTAAGTTCAAATTTGAGTACCAGAAAAAGCAAAAAGAACAACGTAAAAAACAAAGTGTTGTTACTGTGAAAGAAGTTCGTCTGAGTCCAACTATTGACAAGGGTGACTTTGACACAAAACTTCGCAATGCACGCAAGTTCCTTGAAAAAGGAAATAAAGTTAAGGTATCCATTCGCTTTAAAGGGCGTATGATCACCCATAAAGAGATTGGTGCAAAAGTTTTAGCCGAGTTTGCTGAAGCAACACAAGATATTGCGATCATCGAACAACGAGCTAAGATGGATGGACGCCAAATGTTCATGCAGTTGGCGCCAGCAACTGACAAAAAATAATTGTCAGAAAGTTAAATAAAGGAGAAAAAATCATGCCAAAACAAAAAACACACCGCGCATCAGCTAAACGTTTCAAACGTACAGGTTCTGGTGGACTTAAACGTTTCCGTGCTTACACTTCTCACCGTTTCCACGGAAAAACTAAGAAACAACGTCGTCATCTTCGTAAAGCATCTATGGTGCATTCAGGAGATTTCAAACGTATCAAAGCAATGCTTACTCGCTTGAAATAATAGCTTAACAGTAAGTAAACAATTCTAGGAAATATTTGGAGGAAATAAAACATGGCACGTGTTAAAGGTGGCGTTGTATCACGCAAACGTCGTAAACGTATTCTAAAATTAGCTAAAGGTTACTATGGAGCAAAACACATCTTGTTCCGTACTGCAAAAGAGCAAGTAATGAACTCTTACTACTATGCATACCGTGACCGCCGTCAGAAAAAACGTGACTTCCGCAAACTTTGGATCACTCGTATCAATGCGGCAGCTCGTTTGAACGGACTTTCATACTCACAATTGATGCATGGTTTGAAATTGGCTGAGATTGAAGTTAACCGTAAAATGCTTGCTGACTTGGCTGTTAACGATGCAGCAGCTTTCACAGCTCTTGCAGATGCAGCTAAAGCAAAACTTGGTAAATAATGACAAACTGTTTCATTCTTACTCTCGTGGTTTTACCGCAAGAGTAGGGTGAAACTTTTTTATTTTCCATAAATGATTTTCTATTTTAGAGAGTAAATGACAGATTTTTTCAAAGAAAATAGGATATTTCTTGTATAATAGGAATATCTAAAAAAGATTTGGAGTTTGAAGAAGATGATAGTAGGTATTGATTTAGGAACGACTAATTCTTTAGTAGGGGTATACCAGGATGGCCAGGTCAAGCTGATTCCCAATGCTTTTGGTGAATATTTGACTCCTTCTGTTGTGGCTTTGGATGACAATGATGAAATCATAGTTGGAAAAATTGCCAAGGAACGTTTGGTGACCCATCCAGACAAGACGGTTTCACAGTTCAAGCGTTTTATGGGGACCAAGCATGAGTTGACACTAGGAAATCGAGCATATAAGGCTGAAGAATTGAGCTCTTTTATCATTCGAAAGTTGGTAGACGATGCAGAGACCTATCTTGGAGAAAAGGTCGAGGAAGTGATTGTCAGTGTTCCAGCCTATTTCAATGATGCTCAACGCTATGCGACCAAACTAGCAGGGAAATTTGCAGGCGTTCAGATTGATCGGATTATCAATGAACCTTCCGCAGCTGCTCTTGCTAAAAGTTCTATGGTAAACCAGGAAGATCAATCTTTTATTGTAGTCGATTTTGGCGGTGGTACTCTTGACATTTCAGTTGTAGAGCTTTTTGATAATATCGTCGAAATCGTGTCGATCGCAGGGGACAATCGTTTGGGAGGAGAAGACTTCACTGCGGCTATTGCTGAGGAATTTTTAGTTTCTAATCAATTAACCAAGGATACGATTTCCCGAGAATTTTATAGCAAGATTCTGGTACAGGCTGAAAAGACAAAGCTAGAACTCAATGATAAAGAAGAAGTGAAGATGACGGTTCTGGACCAAGAACAGGAATACACTTTAGACCTGAGCTACCAGCGTTTTTATGAGCTTTGTCAACCGTTGTTAGCCCGTGTTAAGGCTGTTTTGGATCGTGCCTTGATGGATGCACGCTATAGCTATGTGTCATCAGATAACTTTGTTCTTGTTGGGGGGACTTCGAAACTCCGCTTGGTTCAGGACTTTTTATCCTACTGTATCAATCAAATGGTGCAGGTATCGGATGATCCCGATCGGATGATTGCGAGAGGTTGTGCCCTTTTAGCAGGAATAAAAGAACGGCAGGGTGAGATACGAGATTTATTACTATCTGATATTTGCCCTTTTACACTGGGGATTGAGATAGTTGGAGACCGTTTTTCGCCGATTATTGAGCGAAATTCTACCCTACCTGCTTCACGCATCGAACAGTACTATACGGCTGAATTGGGACAGAGCCAAGTCAAGATAAAGGTCTATCAAGGTGAGATGATGAAGGCATCGCAAAACCTGTTCTTAGGTGAATTAGAAGTTCCCGTCCCTGTTAATACTCGAGTAAATGAAAGTTTCACAGTTCGATTCACCTATGATTTAAATGGAATTTTGGATGTCGAAGTGAAAATTGATTCCACACAGGAAGTTTTTAGTCATGTTATTCTCCAAGATAGTGTTACTCTGACAGAAAAGGAAATCAAGGCTAAGCAAGCAGAGTTGACTCGCTATAAGATCAATGCTCAAGAAACAGAGGTTTATCGTTTCTTGATTGAAAAAGCGAATCGCGTGTACAGTATGCTCTTGGGGAGAAGAAGAGATGAGCTAATGGCTGAAACTAGACGATTTGAAGAAGAGGTCAGTCAAGCATCTGTGTATCATTTGCCAAAACTCTATCAATCATTTTCAAACTATCTAGACTTCCTAGAGCGAGGACTATAAAAGAGGAGACCTTATGAATATATGGGAAACTTTAGGGATAGAGCCAACGACTGACGTCAAGCTTATTAGAAGGCATTATGCTGAACTGGTTAGGCTCTATCACCCAGAAGACCAACCAGAAATTTACCAAGAAATTGTTGAAGCTTACCAAAAAGCCTTGACTTATGCGAGGTCTAGAAACACAAGACCAGAAAATAGTCTAAGAAAAGCGAGTGACTCTCAAGAAGCTAGTGAACTTGAAGAAGAGGCGAATGGAAAGCCTAACTCAAGTCTCAACTTTGAAAACTTGACTGAAGAAACGAAGACTGAGAACGAAGAGTCTGAAAGATCTAGTCTTGATTTTAGTGATTATCAGCAATCAACTGATAAAACCAGCGATTCCTTTAACTTTGAAACCTTTAAAGCAGAAGAGGATGAGCCAAAGTCCCCCCTTAACTTTAGTGACTATGATGAGGAAGTTCAGCTAAATGGAGATTCTGAAGAAAGAGCTACGAGTACCCTCAATTTTGAAACGTTTGGTGATGAAGAGAACCAAGGGCAAGAAGGATTAACAAGGTCTACTCTTGACTTTAGCGGTTATAATGAAGAAACTTATCTGATCCGAAATGCGATTGAAAGTATTGTTGGAAATGACGGTTATAACCAAGAGGAACAAGAGCATCTATGGCGTCAGTTCTTTCATCAGTATCAGTATGATATGGACATTGTTCAATCCGTTTTAGAGGAAATGGATGTTTATATTTTTAACAAACCGGAGCAATTCTCTATCCTCATTCCCTTGCTAGAAGACTATATACCTGACTTTAAGTACTGGGGCTATTACTATAAACTGAAGTATTGGAAAGTTAAAAGAGATATAGTAGAAGAGGAAGGCAGTTCGCTTGAAAGCGCCCATGAAGCCACTGAAGAATTCTATTATTCTTATCAACTTTGCCAAGAAATTCTCCAAGATTCTAACAAAGCAAATCAATTGAGCTCTTGGATAGAGTTTTTCAAGCACCCCTATCTGAGCTTTATGGTCTTAGATCAAGTAAATCAAAATCGTCAAATAATCAAGAGTGTGCCAGTTTTAACCTATATCCTGGAAAAAAACCGACAAGTCATATTTGAAGAGGATTATCCACTCTTGAATGACTTGGCTGATTACTTAGACGAAGTAAAAGGGGAGCTGGGAGAAAACGTTGACTTTAGTCACTACTCTCTAGATAATCCAGATGAAGTTGAGGCAGCCTTCTATGAGTTGCTCCATGCTCGCTATGAAGACGACTACAAACTGTTACGTGATTGGCAATACCTTTTTGAAACAGTTAAAAATCACAATCTCCTACTTGATTTGTTAGAAAAGGTGGACGTCTATCCTTTAACCAATGCGAAAGTGTTAGCCCTCGTTCTCCAATTTGTAGAGCGTTACAGAGATGAGGAATCAAATCCATATCTGAAAAAGCTTCATTTTTGGAAGAGTATCCATTCCTATCCTTCAGTGGTAGAGGAGTACGCACTAAATAAAAAAGAAAATTTTGATTACTGGTACAATGAAGGTTATCTTTATATGGATAAGCTCACCAAGAGCGATGAAGATATCAATGATTGGGAGAAGTGGAGAAGCTACTTTAAAGGAAGACCACGTATTCTAACGATTTTACTTCAACAGATCTATAAGGAGTACCATCGATTTACAGATGGCGAGCTCCTGAGATATATTTTAGCTCCTTTTCCTACTTCTAAAATGGCTCCCCAAATGATGACGGAGGAGACAGACCAGAAACTAGAAGAGATGACGACTTATGCCTATGAACTTAGTCATCCAAAGGCCAGACTCTCTTATTTGGATTGGAAAAAAAGACAGGTCTTTAATAATAAGTTTCTTCAGATTTTCTCTGTCCTCTTTACGATTGTGAGTCTGATACTCAGTGTTCTAGAGCAACCTATTTATAATTCTTGGGTACATGCTGGTATGTTGTCTCTCTTTTACGCCTATATGCTAAAATTAAGGCAAACACCGATTGAGGAAGGAGTGACAGCTAGGGGTTCAAAACGAAAATTCTACTACAGTCCCCATCCATGGTTCCTACTCATCTTGTTATTGCTCCTCGTCCTTCCATTCTTACCGTTTGGTCTCATCGGTGCCCTTATTTTCATTACATTTTTCTGTCTTATCGATGGTTTCCAAGTGAGTCAAGTGCTGAAGTGGGATTATTCTTTGGATAAGCTGATTCCTGTCGGTATCTTTCTTTCTGCTGGCTTCTTATCCGCTTTGGTAAATCGAAGCCAGATCATTTCCGGAGTTGCAATGATGTACTTCCATATTTTTGCAATCCTTGTGATTTGCTTGTCTTTTACACGATTTAGTCCCGGATTTCCACCATCATTGAAAAAAATTCTCCTTCCAGCAATCTTGGGGATCCTACTCTTTCAAACGTTGCCTTACATTCACAGTCGTTTAGACATCTTTAATCCAACTATTCTACGAGATGAAACTCTGACCATAACGATTCTCCTCTTGTTAAATGGAATCGTCTTGTCTTATTTTACAAAGGAACAAGGTTTCATGATTGGTGTAAAGAAGGCCTTTATGATTTATGGATTGCAAATCTTTATTTTCCTAAGAAGACTGTTGCGAACCCTATTCGCACTTATACCTGATTTTAGCAAAATTTATTTTGAAAAAGACCTGTTAATCCTGAATAGCGAATTTGCTTTCTACTTCCTCGAGGGACTCTTTGTCCTTATCATGCTTTTCCTTATTCGCAATATACGCAAGGAAAAACGCAAAAGTTCTGCATAGAATGAAAGCGCAGAGAAGAGGACTCTAGTTCAAGTTCCTAGTAAATTTTTCTGAATAAAGGTATAATGGAACTATTCAAATGAAAGAGGTAATGAAAATGGCTTCAAAAATGTTACACACTTGCTTGCGAGTAGAAAACCTTGAAAAATCAATCGCATTTTATCAAGATGCTTTTGGTTTTAAAGAGTTGCGTCGCAAGGATTTCCCAGATTATGCCTTCACCATTGTCTATCTAGGACTTGACGGTGATGACTACGAGTTGGAATTGACCTATAACTATGACCACGGCCCTTATGTGGTAGGAGATGGCTTCGCCCATATTGCCCTCAGTACACCTGACCTTGAGGCACTTCATCAAGAACACAGCAACAAAGGCTATGAGGTTACAGAGCCCAAAGGCCTACCAGGTAACCCACCAAACTATTACTTTGTCAAGGATCCTGATGGCTACAAGGTCGAAGTCATTCGTGAAAAATAATCCAGTAAGGTCAAGTAGAATGTTCGTTTTCTACTTGACTTTTTTTCTTTGAAAGAGTATACTAATACAAATTTAACCTTTAAGGGGAGTCCAGAGAGACTCACAAGGTGTCAGATAAAAGGGATAAGGGGCTCTCTGTGGGGACTTTTTAAGTGTGCGCATGAGTTCTAGCCTAACCCAACTGAGGCCTTGCAAAAGCAAGGTCTTTTCTTTATCTGGTCCCCTTAAATTTAAGGAGGAAAAGTCATGAATCCCACATGTAAGAAACGTTTGGGTGCCATCCGTTTGGAAACCATGAAGGTGGTCGCACAAGAGGAAATTGCGCCAGCAATCTTTGAATTAGTCCTAGAAGGGGAGATGGTTGAAGCCATGCGAGCAGGCCAATTTCTCCATCTGCGTGTGCCTGATGATGCCCATCTCTTGCGTCGCCCTATTTCAATTTCGTCTATTGACAAGGCAAACAAGCAGTGTCATCTCATTTATCGGATTGAGGGGGCTGGGACCGCTATTTTTTCAACATTAAGTCAGGGAGATACTCTTGATGTGATGGGGCCTCAGGGAAATGGTTTTGACTTGTCTGATTTAGACAATCAGAGCCAAGTTCTCCTCGTTGGTGGTGGGATTGGTGTTCCCCCCTTGCTTGAAGTGGCCAAGGAATTGCATGCGCGTGGGGTGAAAGTAGTGACAGTCCTTGGTTTTGCCAACAAGGATGCTGTGATTCTCGAAACCGAATTGGCCCAATATGGTCAGGTTTTTGTAACGACAGATGATGGTTCTTATGGCATTAAGGGAAATGTATCTGTTGTCATCAATGATTTAGACAGTCAATTTGATGCTGTTTACTCATGTGGGGCTCCTGGAATGATGAAGTATATCAATCAAAGGTTTTATGACCACCCAAGAGCCTATCTATCTCTGGAATCTCGTATGGCTTGTGGAATGGGGGCTTGCTACGCCTGCGTTCTAAAGGTCCCAGATAGTGAGACCGTCAGCCAACGCGTCTGTGAAGATGGTCCTGTTTTCCGCACAGGAACAGTTGTATTATAAGGAGAAAGTCATGACTACAAATCGTTTACAAGTTTCTCTACCGGGCTTGGACTTGAAAAACCCCATCATACCAGCATCAGGCTGTTTTGGTTTTGGTCAGGAATATTCCAAGTACTATGATTTGGACCTTTTAGGATCCATTATGATCAAGGCAACGACACTTGAACCCCGTTTTGGGAATCCAACTCCCAGAGTTGCAGAGACACCTGCTGGTATGCTCAATGCAATCGGTCTGCAAAATCCTGGTTTAGAAGCTGTTTTAGCTGAAAAGTTGCCTTGGTTGGAAAGAGAATATCCAAATCTTCCCATCATCGCAAATGTTGCAGGCTTTTCAAAACAAGAGTACGCTGCCGTTTCTCGAGGAATTTCCAAGGCTGCAAATGTAAAAGCTATCGAGCTCAATATCTCTTGTCCGAATGTGGATCACGGTAATCATGGACTTTTGATTGGGCAAGATCCTGACTTGGCTTATGAAGTGGTAAAGGCAGCTGTGGAAGCCTCTGATGTGCCAGTATATGTCAAGTTAACCCCTAGCGTGACGGATATTGTCACTATTGCTAAAGCCGCAGAAGATGCAGGAGCAAGTGGCCTAACCATGATCAATACTCTAGTCGGTATGCGCTTTGACCTCAAAACAAGAAAACCAATCCTAGCCAATGGAACAGGTGGGATGTCTGGTCCAGCAGTTTTTCCAGTAGCCCTCAAACTCATCCGTCAAGTCGCCCAAACAACAGATCTGCCTATCATTGGAATGGGGGGAGTGGATTCGGCTGAAGCTGCTTTAGAAATGTATCTGGCTGGTGCCTCTGCAATCGGAGTTGGAACAGCCAACTTTACCAATCCATATGCCTGTCCTGACATCATCGAAAATCTGCCAAAAGTCATGGACAAGTATGGCATTAGCAGTTTGGAAGAACTACGCAAGGAAGTCAAAGCCAGTCTTAGATAAGCTAGTCTTTCCTTATCGTCAACAAGAAATAGAATCTTCATCAATTTGTAATATTTCCGTCGGTTAACTATGTTACAATAGGGATTAGAAAACGTTATTGGAGCATTTAAATGAAACGATGGAAAGTGGCCCTAGTAAGTGCTGGCTTATTGGGGTGTTTTTTTACTGTAGTGGAGACAGCAAAAGCAGAAGAGGGGACGTGGCAAGGAAAGACCTACCTCAAATCAGACGGGAAACCAGCAACCAAGCAATGGCTTTTTGACCAAACGCATCAGAACTGGTTTTATCTTAAAGAAGATGGTCAACGTGCAGAAAACGGTTGGTTGACTGTTGCTGGTAAGGACTACTATTTTAACGAAGCTGGAAAATTAGCTACAAAAACGTGGATTGGCCAGTACTATGTGACTGAAAGTGGTGCTAAAGCAAAGGAACAGTGGGTATTTAATCAGGAACAAGAATCCTGGTATTATCTCAAGTCTGATGGTCAGAAAGCTCAAAAAGAATGGATTCAACAAGGTCAAGAAAAATATTACCTTAAAGAAGACGGGAAAATGGCCAAAGATGAGTGGATCACTCAAGGTGAGAACCAGTACTACATCAATTCACAAGGTAAAATGCTGAAAAATGCTTGGCTTGGTAAGAACTATATATCAGAAAATGGTAATAAGGTTAAACAAGCCTGGATTTATGATGACAACTATAGCAGTTGGTTCTACCTTCAACAAGATGGTACCTATGCTGAAAATGGCTGGTTAACCATAGATGGGAAGGACTACCATTTCAAATCAGGCGGTTATCTTTCAACTGAGCGTTGGATTGACCGCTTCTATGTTGCGAAGAGTGGAGCTAAATTGAAATCGGAATGGCTCTTTGATAAGAATTATGATGCTTGGTTTTACTTGAAAGCTGACGGAACCTATGCCGAAAAAGGCTGGGAAACGATTAAAGAAAAAGATTACCATTTCAAATCAGGCGGCTATCTTTCTACCGAGCGCTGGATAGATCGTTTCTATGTTGCGAAGAGTGGAGCTAAATTGAAATCGGAATGGCTCTTTGACAAGAATTATAACTCTTGGTTTTACTTGAAAGCTGACGGAACCTATGCTGAAAAAGGTTGGCAAACCATCAAAGGAAAGGATTACCATTTCAAATCTGGTGGCTACCTCTCTACGGAAACTTGGATTGACCGTAATTATGTGACAAGTAGTGGATCAAAAGCTGGTAAAGGATGGCTCTTTGATAAGAATTATAACTCATGGTTCTATATCAACTCTGATGGAAATTATGCCAATAAAGAATGGCTCTGGGATAATGGTTACTACTATCTCAAATCTGGTGGTTATATGGCTGCGAGTGAGTGGGTATGGTACAAGAATAACTGGTTCTACCTCAAGTCAAATGGAAAGATGGCTGAGAAAGAATTAATCTACGATTCATCCGACCAATCATGGTACTACCTTAAATCAGGCGGTTATATGGCAAAAAATGAAACTGTGGATGGTCATACCTTGGATGCTTCTGGTAGATGGCATGTTGCGGATAAAACCAAATATTACAAAGTTAAACCAATCACTGCCTATGTCTATAGTGCATCTGGAGAAATCTTGAGTTACATTAACCAAGGAAGCATTGTTTCACTGGATAGCTCGACGCGAAAAGGCGGCCGACTTGCAGTTTCGATTTCTGGCTTGTCTGGCTATATGAATCAAAGTGATTTGACAGCAGTAGATGAAGGTAGCGAGTTTATCCCTCATTATACTAGTGATGGGAAATTCCTCTACCATGAACTCTCTCCATATACGAGTATCAAAGTAGCTCCACACACCTCTGCTATGGTTATTGGTAAGAAGTACTACTCAACTGATGGAGAGCACTTTGATGGCTTTACCATTAAAAATCCTTTCCTCTATAAAAACTTAAGAGAACCAAGTAATTATAGTGCAGCTGAATTGGATAAACTGTATTCGATGATGAACTTGCAGGATAGTCCTCTAGCGGGTAAAGGAGCGACTTTCAAAGAGGCTGAGGAACGTTACGGTGTCAATGCCCTTTACTTGATGGCCCATAGTGCCCTTGAAAGTGCGTGGGGTCGCAGCCAAATTGCCAGAGATAAGAATAACTTCTTTGGTATTGCGGCTTATGATACGAGCCCTTATCTCTCAGCCAAGAGCTTTGATAATGTGGACAAAGGAATTCTCGGTGCGGCCAAGTGGATTCGAGAGAATTACATCGACTACGGCAGAGACCACCTTGGAAACAAGGCGACCGGAATGAATGTTCGCTATGCTTCAGATCCATACTGGGGTGAGAAGATAGCCAGCATTATGATGACCATCAATAGTAGACTTGGTGGAAGAGACTAATCAAAAAAATCAACGGTAACTACTGAAAAAGTGGTTATCGTTTTTGTTTTGGACACTGTGAGAAAAATAGTATAATAACAGTTTTTTTATTCTTGAATAATTAGCAAAATGATAGTAAAATGTAGAAGGAGATATTAGTATAGTTATTATACAAAACAAAGGAGTTTATTATGAAAAAGTTGCTATCCCTTTCACTTGCCTTACTTTCAGTAACAACACTTGTTGCTTGTTCTGGTCATAAGGTAGAACAAGCAGTTCCAGAAGAAAAAGTCGAACAGAAGCAAGCTAAGTTCGATGAAAAGTTGTTCAATGAAGCTGGACTCTTGCCTTTTAAAAATGAAAAGCAGCTAGAACTTGGAGAATTGGATTCCAAATCACGCGCGACGGGTGCTCATATTCAACTTAAGGACAGCGATGAGCCAACTGAGAAGAGAGAACCTAAGATAAGTTATAACCCAGTTGGTTGGCATAACTATAATTTTTACTATGGAGATGGTTCTAAAAAGGCTTGGTTAATGAATCGAGGCCATTTGATTGGGTACCAATTTAGTGGATTGAATGATGAAAAGAAAAACTTGGTCCCTATGACTAATTGGCTCAATGCTGGAACTTATTATGGTACTGATAATACTAATCAAGAAAGTATGCTTTATTACGAAAATCGATTGGACTCCTGGTTGGCCAATCACCCGAACTACTATCTTGACTACAAGGTGACTCCAATCTATCAAAAGGATGAATTGATTCCGAGACAGATTGAATTGCAGTATGTGGGAATCGATGAAAATGGCAAACTCTTGGAAATCAAGTTGGGTGGTAGTAAAGAAAAGGTTGATCAGTATTCAGTGACGCATGTCGTTTTAGACAATGTTTCAGCTAATGCGGAAATCAATTACTTGGACGGTACGGCTAAAAATACAGTTGAAAACAAAGAAGAAAAAGCTAAAAAAGAAGCTGAAGAAAAGGCCAAGAAGGAAGCTGAGGAAAAAGCCAAGAAAGAGGCTGAAGAAAAAGAAGCAGCTGAAAAGAAAGCAAAAGAAGAACAGGAAAAAGCACGTCAGGCCGCACAAGAAAAGGAAGAAAGCCAAGAATCAAATTCGCAATCATCTAATTCAGGTGGCTACTTTAGAGATGTAAACGGAAGATGGCACAGACCAAATGGTAAATTTGCTTCTAAGAAAGAAATTAGAGAAGCGGGATTGCAGTGGTAGGAAGAATTTAGTAGAGATACAGTCAAAAAGCCGTTGTAAAGCGGTTTTTTGTTATAATTAAATTAATAATGTAGCATTAAAGGAGAAAAACTTGATGAGATACATAACTCTTGGTCAAGATGACAAAGAATTATCAGAAATTGTTCTCGGAATGATGAGAATAAAAGATAAGTCTGTAAAAGAAGTTGAAGAGATTGTAGAAACAGCACTTTCTGTTGGAATCAATGCTTTTGACTTGGCTGATATTTATGGTCGTGGTCGTTGTGAAGAACTGTTAGGTATTGTCCTAAAAAATCGTTCAGATTTAAGAGAAAAGATGTGGATTCAGTCCAAATGTGGCATTCGCATTGAAGAATTTACCTATTTTGATTTTTCTAAGGACTATATTATAAAATCAGTTGACGGAATTTTGCAAAGATTGAAGATTGATCATCTAGATAGCTTGCTTCTTCATCGACCAGATGCTTTGATGGAATCTGACCAAGTAGCAGAAGCCTTTGATCTTCTTTATAAACAAGGTAAGGTCCGAGATTTTGGAGTTTCTAATCAAAATCCTATGATGATGGAGTTGCTTAGAAAAGATGTCAAGCAGCCGTTAGCTGTTAATCAACTACAATTGAGTGCGGCTTTTACTCCAGGATTCGAATCAGGTTTTCATGTTAATATGGAAGATAGTCAAGCAACGATGCGAGATGGCAACGTTTTTGAATATTGCAAATTACACGATGTGGTCATTCAAGCATGGTCTGTCTTACAATTCGGGTATTTTAAAGGGAACTTTGTTGGTAATGAGAAATTTCAAGCTTTGAATCAAGTACTTGATCGTCTAGCTTTAAAATATGGAGTAACCCCTTCAACTATTGCCATTTCTTGGATATTGCGTTATCCAGCAAAAATGCAGGCAGTCGTAGGTACAACAAATCCTAAGCATTTGAGAGAAGTTAGCCAAGCGGCAAACTTTAGCTTAACAAGAAAAGAATGGTATGAAATTTATCTTGCAGCAGGGAATAATTTGCCGTAAGTAGAAGCAGATTTAAATAAATCACAGTCAAAAAGCCGTTGGAAAACGGTTTTTTGTTATAATTAAACTAAGAATGTAGCATTAAAGGAGAACAACATGACTTTTGAAGAAATTCTGCCTGGATTAAAGGCTAAGAAAAAATATGTACGAACTGGTTGGGGAGGGGCTGAAAACTATGTGCAGCTTTTTGACACCATCGAGCAAAATGGGGTTGCACTTGAAGTGACGCCCTATTTCCTAATCAACGTTTCTGGAGAAGGGGAAGGCTTTTCCATGTGGAGTCCGACGCCTTGTGATGTTTTGGCGACGGATTGGGTAGAAGTCCATGACTAGACGTGTACTCATTACAGGTGTGAGTTCAGGGATTGGACTGGCTCAAGCTCGCCATTTTTTAGAGAATGGCTATCAAGTTTATGGTGTAGATCAAGGAGAAAATCCAGTTTTAGATGGTGATTTCTACTTTTTACAGAGGGATTTGACATTAGATTTGAAACCTGTTTTTGACTGGTGCCCTCAGGTGGATGTTTTGTGCAATACTGCTGGAGTTTTGGATGACTATAAACCTTTACTAGAACAATCTGCCCAGGAAATCCAAGAGATTTTTGAAATTAACTATGTGACTCCAGTTGAGATGACACGACATTATTTGACGCAAATGCTGGAAAGTAAAAAGGGAATCATCATCAATATGTGCTCCATCGCTTCGAGCCTAGCAGGTGGTGGTGGTCATGCCTATACCTCGTCTAAGCACGCCTTAGCTGGCTTTACCAAGCAGTTGGCTCTAGACTATGCTGAAGCTGGGATTCAGGTCTTTGGGATTGCTCCTGGTGCTGTCAAGACAGCTATGACTGCTGCCGACTTTGAACCCGGTGGATTAGCTGACTGGGTAGCCAGTGAAACACCTATCAAACGCTGGATTGAGCCAAGTGAAATTGCAGAAGTCAGCTTATTCTTAGCTAGCGGTCACGCATCTGCCATGCAAGGACAAATCTTGACTGTGGATGGTGGCTGGTCTTTGAAGTAGGAGGAGTTGGATGGAAATCAAAAAACACTTTGGAGTATATGGTATTTGCTTTGAAAATGGGAAGTTACTCTGCGTTGAAAAAACGAGAGGCCCTTATCAACATCGTTATGATCTACCTGGTGGTAGTCAGCAACTTGGTGAAGGACTGACGGAAACTCTGATTAGAGAAGTTATGGAAGAGACTGGATATAAGCTAAAGGGTTACGCTAATCCTAGGATTTATGATGTGCTGGTTCAAGAAGAAGGGCAAGACTTTGCAGTACACCATATCATGGCATTTTATGATATTGAGGTAAACGAGAAGGAAGCTCAAGTTACGATTTCGGAAGCTGTGTCTGATGGTGCGAATGATTCACTTAGATATGTTTGGATGGATATTCAAAAAATCACAGAAGAAAATGCGTCGCCATTAGTCTTGAAGGTTAAGTCTGAATTATTAGGATTTCCGGAACTGGACAAGACTTCCTACATGAATTGGAAGGTGAATAATGAGAAACCAACTTGCCCTTAGTGGCGGACAAATTGTTGCAAAAGTTTACCCACAACTATTGCATCATGTTGGCATAATTCGTGGAGAATACTTACTGAGAGAGCTCAATCAAAATATTCTCTTATCAAGTTGTCAGCAATTTGTAAAAGATTATCTAGATACCATTTGCTCCTTGTACTCAGATGAAGAGGTTTGGTATCGTTTTTCAGAGTTAACAAATACAGAAGCTAATTGTTTAGAGGGGACTAAAGAGCATTTTGATGAAAATCATCCCTTGTTTGGATATAGAGGGATAAGGCGTTTGCTGGCGTGTCCGAATGAATTTCAGGCTGAGGCACATGTCGTTACAGAAGTTTATCAAACCAATCCTAATCTGTCTGTTATTTTTCCTTTTGTCAATGATGCCGACCAATTAAAACAAGCTATTAGAGTATTGCGTGAGCATGGTTTTACTGGAAAAGTCGGTACAATGATTGAATTACCGTCAGCATATTTTGACTTGGACAGGATACTGGAAACTGGTATTTCAAAGATTATAGTTGGAATGAATGATTTGACTTCTTTTGTTTTTGCGACTGTGAGAAACAGTCAATGGCATGATATGGAAAGTCCAATAATGTTAGATATGCTAAGACAGATGCAGGAAAAAGCAAGGATGAAAAAGATTGACTTTGCTGTAGCAGGAGTAATAGAATTAAGGAGAACACTTAATCACTGTTTTAGTGAAATATGTACTTCTTAATTCTTTTTTATTTAAAAAATTAAGAGGAAGGAGGTAAAAATGAGGAATTATGAAAAGATAACAGCACTCTATGAGAGACTAAGTCGTGATGACGAACTTCAAGGAGAAAGTAATTCAATCGTCAATCAAAAGAAAATCCTTGAAGAATATGCAAGTAAAAATAATCTATCCAACATCATACATTTTACAGATGACGGAATCAGCGGAACACAGTTTGACAGACCGAGATTTATGGCAATGATGAACGGAGTTAATCAAGGGAATATCGGTTGTATCATCGTAAAGGATATGAGTAGACTTGGCAGAGATTATCTTAAAGTCGGTCAATGTATGGAAATCCTAAGACAAAAGGGCGTAAGGTTGATTGCTATCAATGACAATGTAGATAGCTTTTACAGAGAGGATGACTTTACCCCTTTTAGAAATATTATGAATGAATGGTATGCAAGAGATACTTCAAGAAAAATACAATCTACATTCAGGTCAAAAGGAGAAAGCGGTAAGCATACGGCAAGCTCTCCACCTTATGGTTATATCAAAGATGAAAAAGACAAAGATAAGTGGATTGTAGATGAAAAAGCAGCGGAGATAGTAAGGCGAATATTTAATCTGACCATGCAAGGCAATGGTCCGTATCGAATAGCAAAGATATTAGAAGCAGAAAAAATTGATATACCTGCTTATCATCAACAAAAATTAGGATATGTACTACATCAAAGCAAAAATTTTGAATACCCTTATCGTTGGTGCAGCTCCACAATTGCAAGTATCTTAAAGAAACAAGAATACTTAGGTCATACTGTAAATTTCAAAACAAGAAAACATTTCAAGGATAAGAAAAGCAAATATGTATCTGAAGATAATTGGCTGATATTTGAAAATACCCATGAAGCAATCATAGACCAAGAAATCTTTGATAATGTACAAAGAATACGAGGAAATGTAAAAAGGTATCCTGACGGTTGGGGCGAATATCACTCACTAACAGGGCTTATGTATTGTGCTGATTGTGGAAGTAAAATGTATGTTCATAGAACAAGTAACTACAAAAATATCCCCTATTATACTTGCAGTGCCTACACGAAAGTCCCTTGTGGAACACTTTGTCCATCGGCTCACAGGATAAAAGCAGAAGCAGTATTAAACCTTATACAAGAAACCTTAAAAGACCTTAAAAAATATCTTGATGAAGATAACGAAGCTTTTATCCGCTCCATTCAAAATGAAATGGAAGAAAAGGAAAAAGTAGAGATAGAAAGGCAAAGAGTAAGACTAATTGATAGTAAGTCGAGAATACAAGAGTTAGAAAGGCTTATGTGCCGTATTTACGAAGATATGATACTTGAAAAAATACCAAGTAGTAGATATGAGATACTTAATAGCCAATATGAAACAGAGCAAAGAGCTTTAAGTAAAGAAATTAAAGACTTAGAGCTTACAATATCAAGATATGAAAAAGAAACAGACAGAGCAAGAAAATTCATATCTCTTATCAATCGCTATGAAAACTTTGATGAACTTACAACCACTATGATAAATGAGTTTGTAGAGAAGATTATCATTCACGAAAGGGATAGGAAAGGCAGTCAAAACTCAAAACAGAAGATAGAGATATATTTTAACTTTATCGGCAACTATGAGCTACCTACAGAAGAATTAACTGAAGAAGAACGCTTAAAACTTGAGGAAGAAGAGAGAAAAATCAACGAAAGAAAAGACAGACTTCATCAAAATTACCTAAAGCGTAAAGCAAACGGAAAACAACAGGAATACGAGGAAAGGTATAAAGCAAGGAGAGAACAAAAGAAACAGGAAAAGCTAAAGGTTTTGAAAAGGGGAGGTATACCATTGAGTGAATACAAAAAAAGAGATTGAGGTTAATCAATCTCTTTTCATTGTTATGAAGAACTGGTATTTTTTGTGTATTTTTTAATGTCTTTAGGGTAAAAACCTTTATATTTTTTGAAGCAGGTACTAAATTTACTGTGAGAGGAATATCCTACAGCCTCTGCTATATCCTGAATTTTAAGGGTAGAGTTCAGTAGGAGTAATTCCGCCATATTCATTCTCCGTCTTTGAGTATATTCTGTAATTGTGCATTGATATTTTTGCTTAAATAACTTTTTTAGTTTTGTGCCGCTCATAGTGGATATTTTTTCTAAAGTATCCTGTGAGATAGATGTTGCATAATGATCGTCTATATAATTGGTGACATTTTTCAAAGCCTCATCATCGGCAATAGATAGTGGATTGCTGTACTTATTTAAAAAAGAGTCTATTGTAATACTTAACCATTCCTTTGCCTTTGACTCAAAAAAGATTTCAGCAGCAGGAGATGCCATCTTGCAATTAAGGATATCTTTTGCGATTCTTTCTAAAGGCTTGTTTATTATAATGCTGGTATTAAAAAATAAATCTTCATAGTTACAGACTTTATTCTTATAAGAGGATAGGCATTGCTCTATCATGGACTGATTGAAATTTATACCGATTCCTAAATAAGGAGAGTTTTTGTGAAGTAAAAACCTAAAGTCTTTAGAATTTTTTGTATTTATAGTATAAAGTGAATTTGAAGAAAGATTTTGATAAGGATTAAAACATTCACCGTTTGCTGTAACTAAATAAGATAAATAAAGGGAATAGAAATTATTCAAACCAGAAAAACTTGTATGGATAATTTCTTTTTTTATGAAAACATCATAAATATCAATAGTGAAATTATCGCCCTCGTAAAACCAATATATGCCTTCTGCATTATCCGTGCTAAAACGGAATTCATGTCCTACAGTGGAGTATTTTGTATTATCGATAGATTCATCTGTAGAAAAAAAGTTTTTAACAAAGTTATAAAAATCACTCATATTATACCTCCGTGCTTTATATTTTATCCCGAATAGACATTATCCCGAATAGACTTAGTTAGCCATATCTAATTGATTGAAATCCTCATTTATTATATAATAAATAATAGATAAAAACAAGAAAAACTATGCGTATTGCAAAAGAGTTTGAAAACAAGCCTCTAAAATCAGTCTAAAAAGGCTATTTATAGGGTTTGCTAATTTTAAAAAAAAGGAGGAGTTGTTCAGTGGAGGATAAGAAGAAATCAATACTGAAAAGACTAATGGCTTACGGTGGTAAAAAAAGTTTTTTACTCTATATTGCTATGGTTATGTCTGCTGTATCAGGTGTCATGGTTTTGATGCCTATGGTATATATTCATAGAATTGTAAATAACTTAATTTTAAATGGGATGGTGAATTTTGATTATGTAAAGGAAAATTCAATTTCTGCAGCAGTCTTTGCCGTTCTGGGGCTTTTTATATACCTAATAGGTTTAATTTTATCCCATATTTTTGCATTTGAAGTGGAAGATAACATTATTAAGACTTCCGTAACAAAACTAATAAACAAACCGCTTGGGTATTTCGATGACAAAGAAAGCGGAAGGATAAGAAATGTAATTGTGTCCGGAGCGTCTGAAACCCATTCTTTTATAGCGCATCAACTTCCTGATATGGCGATGACCATTATATCGCCAATCGTCCTGCTTGTATTTTTCTTCGTGTTTAACTGGAAGTTAGGACTTGCCAGTATGATACCGATGATTATCGGTATGACATTGATGTCATCTATGATGACATCCGAAACAAAAAAAATGAAGGATGAGTATTATGCAGGACTTTCCAATTTATCTTCTCAGACAGTGGAATATGTTCGAGGAATTCCTGTTGTTAAAACATTTGCACAAAGTGTCGAGAGTTTTGATAAGTTGTATGCCTTAATCATAAAAACAAAAGACAATGTACTTAAGCTTACTATGAGTTATACGAATAAAATGTCGTGGTTTGAAACCGTTTCTACATCGACGGCATTTTTCTTGGTACCTGTGGCATTACTCTTAATAAAATTTAATGGAAACTTATCTAATGTACTTGCAGATTCTGTTATTTACTTCCTAATAGGACCGGCATTTGCTACTTTTATTATGAGAACAGCGACGATTACGCAATACAGTTATTTTGCGGAACTTGCTTTAGATAAAATTGAAAATATACTTGAGTTTGATGATTTTGTTTATGGAAATAAAACAAGTTCTGATGTTGGGATAGAGTTTAAAAATGTAAGCTTTTCTTATGAAGATGAAAATGTATTAGACGATATTTCATTTAAGGTGAATAAAGGAGAACGAGTTGCTTTAGTCGGATCATCAGGCAGTGGTAAAACTACTATAGCAAGGCTTGCTGCACGATTTTACGATATTAAAACAGGTGAAATTTATATTGGAGGAATTAATATAAAAGATTTTGAAAAAGAGGCTTTAATGAGAAAAATTGCTTTTGTTTTTCAAAACTCTAAACTATTTAAAATGAGTTTAAGAGATAATCTTTTAATCGGAAAGCCTGATGCAACTAATGAAGAAATTGACAATGCCTTAATCAATTCAGGGGCTAAAGATATTATTAAAAATTTAGATAAAGGACTTGATACTGTTTACGGAACTAAAGGCACATATTTTTCAGGAGGAGAGGCTCAAAGGATTTCTATAGCGAGAGCTTTTTTGAAAGATGCAGATATTATCATTTTAGATGAAGCTACAGCCTTTGCAGATCCTGAAAATGAACATTTGATTCAAGAGTCTTTTAAGAAGCTATCAAAAAACAAGACAACATTGATGATTGCTCATAGATTATCTACAGTAGTAGATGCGGATAAAATTCTTGTTATTGATAAGGGGAAAATTGTAGAAGAAGGCAAGCATTCAGATTTAATCGGTATGAGTGGGCCTTACAAAAAACTTTGGGAAGAATATCAAAAATCCGTAAATTGGAAGATAGGAGGTTAAACATATGGTTTCTTATTTTATGAAAAAATATGCGATGTCAGAAAAAGGCGCTCTTAACTTAAAAAAAGCCATATTTTCACACACGCTTGTTAATTTAACTAAATTGTTCGCACCAATGATCGGTTTTATGTTTCTGTTTCAGTATATAGGCATTTTAAAAAGTATTGAGAGTTACAATTTTACTTCTGTTCATTACATTGCACTAATTGTAGTAATGATGATTGTGATGTTCTTAATAGCGAGGTGGGATTATGTAAGACTTTACACCAATGTGTACAACGAGAGTGCAAATTCAAGAATTGAGTTAGCGGAAAAGTTAAAGAAATTACCTCTTTCTTATTTTGGTAAAAGAGATTTGGCAGACCTTGCGGAAACCATGATGAATGACATGAACTTATATGAAACAATTTTTTCTCATGCTGTACCTCATATATATTCAACGGCTATATCCACAAGTATTATTGCTTTAATGCTTATCTTCTATAATTGGAAACTTGCACTTGCAGCCCTTTGGGTAATTCCCATTTCTATTTTGATTATATTTTTATCAAAGAAAAGTCAGAAAAAAATAGTACAAGGCTGGATAGATGATAATCGTAAGGTTTTTGATAATCTACAGGAAAATATAGAGCAGATAGAGCAAATAAAATCTTACAACTTAGAAGATAGGATGTTAAATGATTTTTTTGAAAAATTAAATGCATCCACAAAACAGAAGACGAAAGGTGAAGTTGTAGCCGGAACACTTACAGGAATAGCTGCCGCAATTTTAAAGCTTGGAATTATAAGTGTTGCCGTTATCGGCGTCAACATGCTTATGGCAGGGGAGGTAAGTGCGCTGGTTTATATCGCATTTTTAATGCTTACAGCAAGTATTTATCTTCCTATAGAAGGAATAATCACCTTTATGTCAATGATAGTTATGCTTGATGCGGTTGTAGGGAGAATAAAGGAAATAAAGACCATGCCTGTTCAAAAAGGCAAAAAAGATATTGACATTAAAAATTACGATATTGAGTTCAAGGATGTTTATTTCGGATATGATGATTATTCTGTAATAAATTGTGTGAGCTTTACTGCAAAGCAGGGTGAAATCACTGCGCTAATCGGTTCAAGCGGAAGCGGAAAAACAACTCTCACCAAGCTTGCTGCAAGATTTTGGGATATAGATAAAGGAAAGATTTTGATAGGGGGAGAGGACATCGGTAAAATTGATCCGGAAACACTCCTTAAAAATTTTTCTATCGTTTTCCAAGATGTTACTCTTTTTAATTCAAGCATAAAAGATAATATAAAAATCGGTAAAAAAGATGCTACAGATGAAGAGATTATAAGAGCGGCTAAAATAGCAAGATGTTATGAATTTATAGACAAAATGCCGGATGGAATAGATACAGTAATAGGTGAAAACGGACAAAGACTTTCAGGAGGAGAAAGACAAAGAATCTCAATAGCAAGGGCAATACTAAAAGACGCACCAATCATATTGCTTGATGAGGCTACAGCATCTCTGGATGTTGAAAATGAAAGTCTAATTCAAGAGGCTTTATCCGAACTTATAAAAGAAAAAACGGCAATTGTTATTGCTCATAGATTAAGAACAATAAGAAATGCAAACAAAATCGTTTTATTAAATGCCGGAAAAATAGAAGCGATAGGGACAGATGAAGAACTTTGTAAAAGCTCGGAATTTTATAAAGCAATGCTTAGAAAATCAAATATTCAGTGAAAACTTATTTAGAAGGAAAATATAAAAATGGAAAAATTAAGAATTAAAGATTTAGTTACGATAGGTGTATTTACAGTAATATATTTTGTACTTATGTTTGCTTCGGGAATGATTGGTATTGTACCGATTTTATACTTGGCATACCCTACACTGGCAGGCATTATAACAGGAATAGTTATAATGCTCTTTATGGCAAAAGTTCAAAAATCATGGGGATTATTTATACTTGGGTTGATTTGTAGTCTTTTAGCAATTGCAATGGGAAATACATATGTAATATTGATACATGCTGTAATCAGTATGGCAATTGCGGAACTTTTAAGAAAAAAAGGAGAATATAAATCATTTAAATTTAATATGCTCTCATTTGTCGTATTCAACACTTGGATTTGTGGTTTCCTTATGCAAGTTTTGTTGGCTAAAGACAAGGTTATTAAACTGGCGGAAACAGGCGGTATGGGTCACGATTATATAATGAAGCTCATAGCACTTTTGAATTATCGAAGTATGGTATTAGTATATATCGGTGCTGTTGTCGGCGGGATACTCGGCGCATATATCGGTAAAGTCTTTTTGAAAAAGCATTTCGAAAAAGCTGGTATTGTATAATGCTCGTTTCTTTAGACAATCCATATAATCCCAATCCAATTAGTAAAATTTTAGTAAGTTTTTCACTTGGATTTGCTGTATTTTATAAAGTAAATACCTATTTTGAATGGGGAATTGTGCTTCTTATTTCATTTCTTTTTTTAATGAATGGATTTAAGAAAGAAGCCTTAAAAAACATATCATTTTTTGGGGTTCTTTCTTTGATACCTAATCTTGATGTAATTAGAAATATGAATGCGATTTTAATGATGTTTTTTATGCTATTTGCTGTATGTAAGATGTTTTATCTTCCATTTAGTGCGGGAAGTTTTTTTTTAAAAACATCGGATGTAGGAAGTGTAATATCCTCAATGGATAAAATGAATTTACCTCGTACTGTTTCTATACCAATTGCTGTAATGTTTAGGTTTTTTCCTTCATTTAGGGAAGAAAGTCACAATATAAAACTTGCTATGAAAATAAGGGGTATTACATTTAAAAATCCAATTTCATACATCGAGTATGTAATTGTGCCTTTACTTGTTATGTCTTCTAATATTTCTGATGATATTGCAAAGGCAGCAGAAACAAAATGTATTGAAAATCCTGTTAAAAAAACTAGGTACATATCCGTCAAAACGAAAACAGTTGATTTTGTTTATGTGCTTTCAATACTGATTATGGTTATAGGAGGAGCTTTATGGTAGAAATTGAAAATTTATCTCTATCTTATGGAAATTCTCCTAAAGTGTTAAAAAACATTTCTTTAGATGTAAAAAAAGGCGAATGTGTATTATTTACTGGGAAAAGTGGTAGCGGAAAATCTTCAATTATAAATTCTATCAATGGGTTAGCTGTACGATATGATGGAGCTTCTATGGGTGGAACCATCAGGATTGATAATAAAGATATTAAAAACCTCGAATTATACGAAATATCGCTCTTAGTATCAAATGTATTTCAAAATCCAAAGACACACTTTTTCAATATAAATACTACTCTTGAATTACTTTTCTATTTGGAGAATATAGGGCTTTCAAAAAAACAAATGGATGAAAGACTAAATGATATGTTGGATTTGTTTCCGATAGAACATCTTTTAAATAGAGATATTTTTAAACTTTCGGGTGGAGAAAAGCAGATTTTATGTATTGCTGCAAGTTATATATCTGGAACGGAAATCATTGTTTTAGATGAGCCTTCATCAAATCTTGATGAAGAAAACATTTTAATCATAAAAGAAATGCTTATAAAACTTAAAGATAAGGGGAAAACTCTTATAATCTCAGAACATAGAATATTTTATCTAATGGATATTGTAGATAGAGTTTTTTTGATTAAAGATGGGGAAATACAAAAGGAATATACTCAAATAGATTTTATGAAAATACCGTCTGAAAAGCTAAAGAAGTTAGGTTTAAGAAATAAGAATAGAGTAAAACTTACAGTACCCGAAAATCAAAATAAGGGAAATTTAGAAGTAAAAAACATTGAATTTAAGTTTAATGGCATAGATAAAAAATTGCATTTAAAAGACCTCTCTTTTGAAATGGGAAAAATTTACGGCATAGTAGGAACAAACGGACTTGGTAAATCCACTTTGCTCAGATGCCTTATAGGCTTAGAAAGAAAATCGAAGGATGAAATCTATTTGGACGGCAAAAGAATTTCAAAATCAGATAGGCTAAAAATATCATCCCTTGTAATGCAGGATGTTAATCATCAGCTTTTTACCGATTCCGTCATAAAGGAAGTGAGTCTTGGAATAAAAAATATTGAAAGCAGTTATGTTGAAGATATTCTAAGAAAACTTGATTTGTATGAATTGAAGGATTGTCATCCAATGAGCTTGTCAGGCGGACAAAAACAAAGAGTGGCAATTGCATCCGTATTGTGTAAGAATTCTAAATTCATATTTTTTGACGAACCAACAAGCGGAATGGATTATTACAACATGATGAATATATCGCATCTAATTAACGAATGCAAAAGTGATAATAAAATAATATTCATTGTTTCCCATGACCAAGAATTTTTAAATTCTACAGCTGATTATGTTATGCATTTATAAATATCAACAGAGGGTACTATTATTTTTCAAGACTAAAATAAAGGAGATAAAAAAATGTTAATGTTAAGGAGATAAAGTTATGCGATGGTATGACATGATAACAGAAAGAGTAAGCATAAGGTACCTTCTTTTATTGTGTGATATTAAGATATTTAGTTTAAGAAAATTTTTATTCGATATTAAATAGCATAGTAAAAAAGCATGTATTTTTCAAAGAGGACTTTTTACGCCAAAGTGTAGAAGCCCTCCTTTTTTATTCTCAAAAACCAAAACAGAGAACATAAAAAGGAGGATAGCACAATGGGTAAAAAAGAATATTACATCTATGTTAGGGGAAAAGCTGTACCTGTAAGTGAAGAAGTTTATAAAACCTATTGGAAGATAACAGAGCATGAAAAGTATCTCCAGAGAAAGGATTGGAAGTATAATGTAATTTCATTTTCAGCATTAGATTATGATGGACACTTTGTAGATAACATCATAGATGAAAGAATAGACTTAGAAAAAATTGTAGAAGTCAAAATGCAAATTGAAGAACTAAACAAGGCATTAAATCAATTGACAAAAGAAGAAAGAGAGCTAATGGAAGCCATCTTCTACAGAGAAGAAAGTCTAAGGTCTATCGGCAAAAAAGAAAAAGTAAGCTATCAAACAATCGGAAAAAGGAGGGATAAAATTTTAGAGAAACTGAGAAAGATTTTAGAAGATAAAATCTAAAATAGTGAAGAGGAAGGCTATTTATCTAAAAAAGGTATGTAGCCTTTTTCAATGCAAAATACTAAAAAGGAGAATTAAGAAAATGAAGAAGGAAAAAACATTACAAGAAGTACAGGAACAAATTTTTGAACTTCAGGAAGAAAAAGAAAAGTGCGATGTAAAGCTGAAACAACTACAAAATCAAGGAAAGAAATTAGAAAAGCTGGCAAATGAAAAAGAACGAAAACGAAGAAATCACAGGCTTATACAAAGAGGGCTAATCGTAGAAAGGGTAATAGAAAATCCTCTTCTGTTTACCGATGAGGAGATAGAAAAAATGCTTAAGATTGCCACTGATACCGCAGAATACCAAAAAGCCTATGATGAAGTGATAAGTAAAAAGGATATGAAAAATGAAACCGAAGAAGAAATGATTGAATAAAAAACTTTAGTTTTTACAGAAGCTCCCTGCAAGGGCAAAAGCTCCGCAGGGCGCAAAGCACCCTTTAGGGTGTATAATTGCGCCCTTAGTAAACTAAGGGATTTTAGCAAGCCTTTGAAAATCCAAAACTTAATAAAAATATGCTGATAAAGCAGATAGGAAAAGATACAAAAAATAGCCTGTCTGCTTTTTCTTTACCTGAAAACAAACAAAAAATGGAAGGAGCTTACACAGATGGCAGAAACATTTCACTTTAATATATCAATGATAAGCAGAGGAAAAAGTAAAAGTGCAGTTGCAAGTGCAGCCTATATTTCTTGTGAGAAAATCAAAAATGAATGGGACGGAGTGACTCACGATTATCATAATAAAAAAGGGTTACTTCATTCGGAAATATTCTTACTGGAGAACATACCAAAAGAATTTCAAAACAGAAGTTTTTTATGGAACAGTGTGGAGCTAAACGAAAAAGCAAGCAATGCTCAACTTGCAAGAAATTTCATCATAGCCTTACCGAAAGAATTATCCTTTGAGGAAAACAAAAAACTTATCACAGAATTTATACAGGAAAATTTTGTATCAAAAGGAATGATAGCAGACCTTGCAATCCACGATGAAAGTAATGAGGGAAATAATAATATTCACGCCCATATCATGACAACACTTAGACCGATTAATGAAAAAGGACAGTGGCAAGCTAAAAGCAAAAAAGAATATATCCTTGATGATGAGGGCAATAAAATTCTAAATAAAAACGGAAAACCAAAAACAAGAAAAGTCGAACTTACTGATTGGAATAACAAAGGTAATGCAGAGAAATGGCGAGAAAGTTTTGCTGAAATCTGTAACATCTATCTTGAAAGAAACAATCTTGAAAAAAGAGTAGACCATCGTTCTTTTGAAAGACAGGGGATAGAAGAAATCCCAACCATTCATTTAGGAGCAAGTGCCAGTGCTTTAGAAAGAAAAGGCATTGAAACCGACAAAGGAAATATCAATAGAGAAATCAAAAAGCATAATTCCTTAGTCAAAGCGATTAAAGAAAGAATATCGGAGCTTACTTCTTGGATAGGCTCCTTAATCGGAAACTTGCAAGCAAAATATGATGAATACAAACAAGAGAAAAAAGAAGAATATGAAAGCGAAGCGGAACTCTTTAATCTCTATGAATACATTTCTATTTATCATGACTTGCAAGGAGAAAAGGCAAGAAAGTTAAATCCTTATGCAAGCAATAAAAAGATAGGAGCAGACCTAAGACGGTTTTCAAAGGCAAGGATATATTTGAAAGATAATAAACTTCAGACCATAGCAGATCTACAGGAAAAAATCTTTGAACTGGCAAAGCAAAGTAAAAAAATAAGCAGTGATATTCAAGAAAAAACACAAAGAATAAAAGACCTAAACCAATGTTTAATCTGTTCTGACATCATCAAAGAAAACAAAAAAGTCTATCAGGAATATAAGAGTAAAACACTATTCAAAGACAGCTTTTACAATTCTCATAAAAAGGAAATAGATAGATACCTAAGAGCAAGAAAGACGATAGAAAAATTTACCGGAACATCATCTATTAAGCTAAATGAATGGGAAAAGGAAATTACAAAACTTGAAAAAGAAATAGAAACCTTAGACAAAGAAAAAATTAAAATTCAAGATGAATTTAAGCAGATAGACCATATCAAATATGCGGTTAAGACAGTAAATGATGATTATGGAATAGACCTAAGTATTGAGATTGACAAGGCGATTAAGCGTGGAGAAAAGCCAAGTGTTATTGCACAACTGAAAAAATTCCAAGAACAACAGGAAAAAGCAGAACAATATCATAATAAGGTAAAAGAAAAGTACAGAGGAGAGGAAAGATAGGATATATTCTATTATAAGAATAATAAGGTTGTTGAATTTGTTATATGGAAAAAATCTCGTATTTATGATGCAATGATATGATAATAAACTCAGTTATAAGGAGAGGATATATAAATGCGAATTCAATTTACGGTAACAGATGAAGAACTGAAAATTTTAACTAAAAAGGCAGAAGAGGGTAATTACCCAAGCATTAGTGAATATTGTAAGTGCAGCAGTTTACAAGAAAATACAAGCTATGCCACTCTATATTATACATTACTAAATAAAATAGGCTCATTGCCGAAAGGTAAAGAGTTCGTTTTACGAGAGTTAATCGCAACACCTCCGGCTTTGATTGGTAGATGGTTTTATGAAAATGTAAATAACGGACTTGTAAAAAATGTAGAACACATCGGAAAGGCTGAAGGTGGAGTAGAAAAATATAAGAGAATTTAGGAGATAGGGTCATGGAAAACAATTTTTATAATGAAATTAAGAATATACTGATAAGCGCAAGAAATAAAGTTTATAAAACAGCAAATTTTGCTATGGTTGAAGCTTATTGGAATATTGGTAAGAGAATTATTGATGAACAAGGCGGTAAAGATACAGCAGAATATGGGCAAGGTTTATTGCAAGAACTATCTAAACAGATGACAAAAGACTTTGGCAAAGGCTTTACAGTTGCAAATCTTAAGAATATGAGACAATTTTATCTTACTTTTCCAAATGGCTACGCACTGCGTAGCGAATTGAGTTGGACACATTATCGAAGTCTTATGCGTGTTGAAAATGAAAATGCAAGGAACTTTTATTTAGAAGAAGCTATAAAATCTAATTGGAGTACAAGGCAACTTGACAGGCAGATAAACAGTTTTTTCTATGAAAGATTATTATCAAGTCAAAATAAAGAAGAAGTGTCAAAAGAAATAACACAATTGGAAAAAAGCAAAAGTCCTGAGGATATTATAAGAGATCCGTATGTGTTGGAGTTTTTAGGTTTGGAAGCTAATACAGATTTTTATGAAAGTGATTTGGAACAAGCCTTAATAACTCATTTACAGAAATTTCTTTTAGAATTAGGGAGAGGTTTTTCATTTGTAGCAAGGCAGAAAAGATTTACCTTTGATGGAAGACATTTCAGAATAGATTTAGTATTTTATAACTACATATTGAAATGCTTTGTTCTGATAGATTTGAAGATTGGAGATTTAACACACCAAGATTTAGGACAAATGCAGATGTATGTTCATTATTATGAAAGAGAAATGATGAATGAGGGAGATAATCCTCCGATAGGCATTGTACTTTGTGCTGATAAGAGTGATTCCATTGTTAAATATACTCTTCCGGAAGATGAAAAACAGATATTTGCATCAAAATATAAACTGTATTTACCAAGTGAAGAAGAACTTTTAAATGAATTGAATAAGGAATATCTAACTATAGAAAGCTATGCAGATAAAGAAAAAGATAAAAAATTAAAATAGTTAATTGGTCAGAAAACATCTGACTCATTAAAAATGAAATTTAATATTCAAGATAACAATTTGTGAGCTTGAAAGAACGAAGTTAAACGACTGGGGAAAAAACCAGTCGTTTTTTGGTGTAATGAATAGGAGGAAAACTATATGTACGAAAATAAAAATGAACAGAATACAGGAACAAAAACGATAAAGAAAGTTGGAAAAGTGACCTATGAAGTTGTTGTCCATTTTAATAAAAATGCTACTGAAACAATGCAAGACAAATTAAAACGCATAATGCTTAGAGAAATGGAGAGAGAAAAACATCAAAAAAGTGATAAAAATGATTAGAAAGTCCTTGACAAGTTGTTACAGGCTATCTGAATCTTTCTTTCATACAAAAAATGAATCAGATGGGTATCAAATGTATTATCCACTACAGTTCTATTCCAGAGATTTTTGATTTAGAAATTAACCATCCAGACCACCTCAAACGTGTAAAAGAAGAAAGTAAAAAATTACAAAGGAGCAACCCATGACACCGCAAGAAATGTGGAATGCATACAAGAAAATCAATCCCTCAATCGGAGATGAGATCGATGCTTGGGCTTTTGGAGTAGAAGCCGATCTCTTGGCAGATTTGGTTTTAAAAGGTGAAAAGACGGCAACTGCATCAGCCTATGATCTTTATGCAGTCGATAACGAACCCCTTCCACAAGAAGGGACCTTCGATGTCATTTTAGACAGTCAAAATCAGGCTGTCTGCATTGTCGAAATTACAAAGGTTTCTGTCGAATCCTTTAATCATGTTTCTGCTGATCACGCCTTTAAGGAAGGGGAAGGTGACAAATCCCTAGCCTATTGGCGTCAGGTTCATGAGGACTGTTTCGCCGAGTGGCTGAGAGAGGCAGGACTAACTTTTACGCCTGACAGCAAGGTTGTATTAGAAGAATTTCGCAAGGTCTACCCTCTGTAGACCGCTAGGAGGAAGAAAGTTTTGGAAATTGCCGTCCAATCCTTTTTTCTTAAGCAAAACATGATATAATAAGTTTGTTTGAAGAAGAGTAAAACTCTTAAACTTAGAATAGGAGAAAACTATGCAAGCAGTTGAACATTTTATTACGCAATTTGTTCCTGAACATTATGATTTATTTTTGGACTTGAGTCGTGAGACCAAGACCTTTTCTGGGAAGGTGACCATCACTGGTCAAGCCAAGACTGACCGTATTTCCCTTCACCAAAAAGATTTGGAAATCGCTTCTGTAGAAGTTGCAGGTCAAGCTCGTCCATTTACAATTGATCATGACAATGAAGCCCTGCATATCGAATTAGCTGAGGCTGGTCAAGTTGAATTAGTCATCGCTTTTTCAGGAAAAATCACAGACAACATGACAGGGATTTACCCTTCTTACTACACAGTGGATGGTGTCAAGAAGGAAGTCTTGTCTACTCAGTTCGAGAGCCATTTTGCGCGTGAAGCCTTTCCGTGTGTAGATGAGCCAGAAGCCAAGGCTACTTTTGACCTCGCTCTCCGTTTTGACCAAGCAGCAGGTGAGTTGGCCTTGTCAAACATGCCTGAGATTGATGTGGAAAACCGCAAGGAAACAGGCATCTGGAAGTTCGAGACAACACCTCGTATGTCATCTTACTTGTTGGCCTTTGTAGCTGGTGACTTGCAAGGGGTAACAGCTAAAACTAAAAACGGTACCCTCGTAGGTGTCTACTCGACCAAAGCACATCCACTATCAAACCTTGATTTCTCACTGGACATCGCCGTTCGCTCAATCGAGTTTTACGAAGATTACTACGGAGTTAAGTATCCAATTCCTCAATCGCTCCACATCGCCCTTCCTGACTTCTCAGCAGGTGCTATGGAAAACTGGGGTCTTGTGACCTACCGTGAAGTTTACTTGGTTGTGGATGAGAACTCAACCTTTGCTAGCCGTCAACAGGTAGCCCTTGTCATCGCCCACGAGCTTGCCCATCAATGGTTTGGAAACCTCGTTACTATGAAATGGTGGGATGACCTCTGGCTCAATGAAAGCTTCGCTAACATGATGGAATACGTCTGTGTGGATGCCATCGAGCCAAGTTGGAATATTTTTGAAGATTTCCAAACAGGTGGTGTGCCGGGAGCACTTAAACGTGATGCGACGGATGGCGTTCAGTCTGTCCACGTTGAAGTCAAACACCCAGACGAAATCAATACTCTCTTTGACGGAGCTATCGTCTATGCCAAAGGAAGCCGTCTCATGCACATGCTTCGTCGTTGGCTAGGAGATGCTGATTTTGCTAAAGGTTTGCATGCTTACTTTGAAAAGCACCAATATGGAAATACCATTGGTCGTGACCTTTGGAATGCCCTTGGTCAAGCGTCAGGTCGTGATGTTGCGGCCTTCATGGATTCTTGGTTGGAACAACCTGGTTATCCAGTTCTCACTGTCAAAGTTGAAAATGATGTCTTGAAGATTTCACAAAAACAATTCTTCATCGGTGAGCACGAAGACAAGAACCGTCTCTGGGTTGTACCACTGAACAGCAACTGGAAAGGCTTGCCAGATACACTTGAAACTGAAAGTATCGAAATCCCTGGCTACGCCGCTCTTCTTGCTGAAAATGAAGGAGCTCTTCGTCTCAACACTGAAAATACTGCCCACTATATTACCGACTATCAAGGAGACTTGTTAGAAGCTGTTCTTGCTGAGCTAGAGACACTTGATAACACAAGCAAACTGCAAATTGTTCAAGAACGTCGTTTGTTGGCTGAGGCAGGTCATATTTCTTATGCTGATTTGCTCCCAGTCCTTGATAAACTAGCTAAGGAAGAGTCTTACTTGGTAGTTTCAGCTGTATCTCAAGTGATTGCTGCCCTTGAGCGCTTTATCGATGAAGGAACAGCAACTGAGAAAGCCTTTAATACACTCGTTGCTAAATTGGCTCGTCACAACTATGACCGTCTTGGTTTTGAAGTCAAAGATGGAGAATCAGATGAGGATGAATTGGTTCGTCAGTTGGCCGTTTCTATGATGATTCGCTCCAATGATGCAGAAGCTAGTCAAGTCGCTAGCCAAATCTTTGCAGCTCACAAGGAGAACCTTGCAGGACTTCCAGCAGCCATCCGTGCACAAGTTCTTATCAATGAAATGAAACACTATGAGACCAAGGACTTGGTCGCAACTTATCTGGACCTCTACACTCATGCGACGGATGCGGTCTTCAAACGCCAGTTGGCAGCTGCTCTAGCCTACAGTACAGATGCTGACAATATCCAAACCTTGATTCGTTCATGGAAGGACAAATTTGTGGTGAAACCACAAGACCTTTCTTCATGGTACCTCCAATTCCTCGGACACCAAACAACTCAAGAAACTGTTTGGGTATGGGCGCGTGAAAACTGGGATTGGATCAAGGCAGCTCTTGGTGGGGATATGAGCTTTGATAGCTTTGTCATCTTCCCATCACACATCTTTAAAACAGAAGAACGCTTGGCTGAGTATAAGGAATTCTTTGAACCGCAACTTTCTGACCTAGCTCTTAGCCGTAATATCCGCATGGGGATCAAGGATATCGCAGCGCGTGTTGACTTGATTAAGCGTGAGAAAGCAGCAGTCGAAGCTGTTGTAGCCCAATATGGCAAGGCTTAATTCGTTCAAAATGTAAACAAAAACTCAACTTTCTATCTTAAAAGAAGAGAGAGTTGAGTTTTTTTTAAGGCAATTTTGGTATAATAATCATAACAAGGAGGAGTTTCTGATGATAAAAATCTTATTAGTAGAAGATGACCTAGGTCTGTCAAACTCAGTATTTGACTTTTTGGATGATTTTGCAGATGTCATGCAGGTTTTTGATGGAGAAGAAGGGCTCTACGAAGCTGAAAGTGGCGTTTATGACTTGATTTTGCTTGACCTGATGTTGCCTGAAAAAAATGGTTTCCAAGTCTTGAAAGAGTTGCGAGAAAAAGGAATTACGACACCAGTTCTTATCATGACTGCCAAAGAGAGTTTGGATGACAAGGGACATGGTTTTGAGTTGGGAGCGGATGACTATCTCACCAAACCTTTCTACCTAGAAGAACTCAAAATGCGGATTCAAGCCCTTCTCAAGCGTTCAGGAAAGTTTAACGAAAATACCTTGACCTATGGGGATGTAGTCGTCAATCTTTCAACGAATGAAGTGAAGGTGGAAGACACGCCTGTGGAACTGCTCGGAAAAGAGTTTGAGTTATTGGTTTACTTCCTTCAAAATCAAAATGTTATTCTTCCCAAGACACAAATTTTTGACCGTCTATGGGGATTTGATAGCGATACGACTATTTCCGTTGTAGAAGTCTATGTTTCAAAAGTTCGTAAGAAACTGAAGGGTACAGCCTTTGCTGAAAATCTTCAAACCTTGCGTAGTGTCGGGTATATTTTAAAAGATGTTCAATAAATTAAAAAAAACATGGTATGCGGATGATTTTAGCTATTTCATTCGAAACTTTGGAGTGTTCACCTTGATTTTCTCTGCTATGACCTTGATTATCCTTCAGGTCATGCATTCGAGTCTCTACACCTCTGTAGATGAAAAACTCCAAGCTCTTAGTAGTAGTCCCCAAGCGGTTATCCAGTTAGCCCTTAATCGGGCAACCGAAGAAGTCAAGGATATCCAACCCGCAACAGCGGATGCCAACAAGGCTGAAATCAAGCCCAATGTTAGCTCTAATACGGAAGTTTTGCTTTTTGACAAGGATTTTAACCAACTCTTACTGGGTAATCGCTTTTTAGGCTTGGACAAGATCAAGCTGGACAAGAAAGAGTTGAATCATATTCGGCAAATCCAAGTTGTCAATAGCTACGGTCAGGAAGAAACCTATCGAATGGTCTTGATGGAAACCAACTCTTCCACCGTATCAAGTAATGTCAAATATGCGGCGGTTCTAATCAATACCAGCCAGCTTGAGCAAATCAGTCAAAACCACGAGCATTTAATTGTTGTAGTCATGGCTAGTTTCTGGCTCCTGTCTTTAATTGCCAGTGTTTATTTGGCACGTGTCAGTGTCAAACCCTTACTGGAAAGTATGCAAAAGCAGAAGTCTTTTGTTGAAAATGCCAGTCACGAACTGAGAACGCCTTTGGCCGTTTTACAAAATCGTTTAGAAAATCTCTTTCGAAAACCAGAGGCAACCATCATGGAATCCAGCGAAAGTATCGCTTCCAGTCTTGAAGAAGTTCGCAACATGCGCTTCCTTACGACCAATCTTCTCAACCTTGCGCGTCGAGATGATGGAATCAAACCAGAAATAGCAGAAGTATCACCACAGTTCTTTAAGACGACCTTTGCCAACTATGAGTTGATCGCTTCTGAAAATGATCGTGTTTTCAACTATGAAAATCGAATTTATCGTCCATTCATGACCGATCAGTTGCTCTTAAAACAACTCATGACCATCCTGTTTGATAATGCCATCAAGTATACCGAAGAAGATGGGAAAATTGAGTTTGTAGTTTATGCTACAGATCGCCATCTCTATCTTACAGTAACGGATAATGGAATTGGAATCTCAGCTGCTGACAAGAAGAAAATCTTTGACCGTTTTTACCGTGTAGACAAAGCGAGAACCCGTCAGAAAGGTGGCTTTGGTCTTGGACTATCTTTGGCCAAGCAGATCGTAGATGCCTTACGAGGAACGATTAGCGTAAAAGATAACAAACCTAGAGGAACAATTTTTGAAGTTAAGATCGCTATTCAATCTCCTTCAAAACGTAAGAATAAATAAAAAGACAGTTAGATAACTGTCTTTTTTGATAACTAGAAAAGAGGCTGGTAGTAGTACCAACCTTTATTTTGAAAATTTTCGTTTCATCATCTTTCGTTGAAGTTGTAAAAGGGCGAAACTAAGACCCATTGCAGCAACAAATGATAAAGCTGTGTTCAATTTTAAGGCTAAAAAGATAAAACTAAAAAGTGCCATAAAAATACAGAAACAAGCGATATTTACAAAAAATAAAATCTCTTTTAGGTTAGGGCCGACTGGGGCTTCTGGTGTGTAATCTTGGTAAAGCGGAGTTTGTTTCGATTCGGGAGCTTGTTCAAACTCATAAGCTTCTAGTTTTCTTGCGGACATGATTCTCTCCTTAACAGTACATAACTATTTTATCATTTTTTATGCAGAGAATTATTACAGAATTGTTACAAAACTACTAAAGTCTCTTATCAACTTCTAAGTCGCTCTTCTTGACACCTACTAGGGAAAATGGTAGCATGGATGTTACACTTAAAACAGATAACCTGACTTTCTCTTTTATAAATATACTGAGAAAGGAAAGGATAACTTATATAAATTGATAGCAAGCTGAGGCTTTTTCCTAAGATGATTTGTTAAGTTGCTACCTGGATACTTTTGAAGAGTATTGGTAGGAGTTGTTTTGAATGGATGATAAGACAGAGATTCTGTCTATTGGACTGGGTGGCATTCTTGCTACCTCTGGGAAATGTTAAAGGAGATAAGCATGTATCTTGCTATCAAAGAAATAGTACGAAACAAACTTCGGTATAGTTTGATTCTAACTACCATTTTTCTTATCGCTTTTATGGTCTTTTTTATGACCAGTCTAGCTCTTGGTCTTGTGCGAAACAACCGAGCAGCTATTGATAATTGGCAAGCAACGGGTGTCGTTTTATCTGACTACGCAAATGATAATTTGACGGCATCCTTTATTCCTGAAAAGGACTACAAGGACAAGAGTTCTGAAGAGGCTGCTCCATTGGGCTATATGTTCGCTGTGACCAATCTAGTCGATGGTAGTGAAAAGGTCAATGTTTCCATTTTTGCTCAAGACTGGGACGCTTTTATCTCACCTAGTTTGACGGAGGGTCGTTATCCTGAAGGAGATGATGAGGTTGTCGTGGATCAGTCCTTTGAAAACTATGGAATGAAGCTAGGCGATGCCATTCAGCTCAATGGAAGCGATTCAAGTTACAAGATTGTAGGCTTGACTCAAGGAAATAAATTTTTCACCGAGCCTGTTGTCTTTACGAGTCTGACAACTTATTGGACCTTACAAGGAACCTTGAAAGCCAATCGTTCCATCTCTGCCTTGGTATTGAAAAATGACATAGAAGTGTCTGGCGATGGACTGAAACAGATTTCCATTCCAAAAATGATATCGAAAATTCCTGGCTACACACCTCAGGTTAATGTATTTTCAGGAATGATTCTTGCTATGATTGTTATCACAGGCTTGATTGTGGGGATTTTTGTTTATATCATTACCATCCAAAAACTAGGTCTTTATGGAATAATGCGGGCTCAGGGGATACAGATCAAAACCATTGTATGGTCTCTGTTCTGTCAAATCTTCCTCCTAGCTGGTATGGGGATTGCTTTAGCTTTGCTGGCAATCGGAGGAGTGATTTTAGTCTTACCAGCTACCTTCTTTTTCTATCCAAGTTGGATAGCCTATTCTGTCCTAAGTTTGGTAATTTCCTTGATGGCCCTTCTAGGTGGTGTCATTTCACTTCCACGCTTGCTAAAGGTGGACCCGATTACTGCGATTGCAGAGTGATAAGGAGAATAGTATGACAACATTGATAGAAATGAATCAAGTGACAAAAACTTACGGGGAAGGAAAGATGAAAGTCGTAGCCCTGCATGAGACGAATTTTCAGCTAAATGCGGGAGAGTTCGTAGCTATCGTTGGGCCCTCTGGCTCTGGAAAGACGACCTTTCTAACAACTCTAGGACAACTTCAGGAAGCATCGAGTGGAAAGATTCTAGTCAAAGGGAAGGAAACAGGCAGTTTGACGGAGAAGGAAAAAACAGATCTCCGTTTTAGAGAGTTTGGTTTCATTCTCCAGGCTTCAAACTTAATTCCTTTTCTAACGGTCAAGGAACAGCTGGATTTGATAGACAGACTAGATAAGGGAAAAAATAGTAAAAGTGACCGAAAAGAGCTGTTTGACTTGTTGGATTTGGAAAAAGTTCAAAATCATTATCCCAAAGCTCTATCGGGTGGCGAACGTCAGCGTGCCGCGATTGCTAGAGCGCTCTATAACAATCCAAGCATTGTGCTTGCAGATGAGCCGACAGCCAGTCTTGACACTGAGCGTGCCTACCAAGTAACGGAGATGCTGGCTGCCATTGCCCATGAACAAGGTAGAGGAGTTGTTATGATTACGCATGACACTCGTCTTCTTGATAAGGTTGATCGTATTTATGTCATGAACGATGGCCACCTAGTTGAAGAAACACATGCATAAAATAGAGTGAATGGTACAAGTTACTGTTCACTTTTTTGATTGGGAAAGATAGAAACAAGTTTAACTTTTTGTGAAACTCTCAGTAACCATAGCTGATTTTTGAGAAATGTGGTATAATTTTTCTTATGGAAAAGATTATTATTACAGCAACTGCTGAAAGTATTGAACAAGTTGAACAACTACTCGAAGCTGGCGTAGACCGTATCTATGTCGGTGAGAAAGATTTTGGCCTTCGTCTGCCAACAACCTTTAGTTATGACCAATTGCGTGAGATTGCTAAGTTGGTTCATGAAGCAGGCAAAGAATTGATTGTTGCGGTTAATGCCCTCATGCACCAAGATATGATGGACCGTATCAAGCCTTTCCTAGACTTCTTGGAAGAAATCAAGACAGACTATATTACAGTAGGGGATGCAGGTGTCTTTTACGTGGTCAATCGTGATGGTTATTCCTTTAAGACCATTTATGATGCTTCAACCATGGTAACAAGCAGTCGTCAGATTAACTTCTGGGGTCAAAAGGCTGGCGCATCTGAGGCGGTTTTGGCGCGTGAAATTCCATCTGCTGAACTCTTCAAGATGCCAGAGATTTTGGAAATTCCTGCTGAAGTATTGGTTTATGGGGCTAGTGTCATTCACCATTCTAAGCGTCCGCTCTTGCAAAACTACTATAACTTTACGCATATCGATGATGAAAAGACACGTAAACGTGACCTCTTCTTAGCAGAACCGAGTGACCCTGAGAGCCATTATTCTATCTTTGAAGATAATCATGGTACCCACATCTTTGCCAACAATGACCTTGATTTGATGACTAAATTGACAGAGTTGGTGGAGTATGGTTTTACTCATTGGAAACTTGAAGGACTTTACACCCCAGGTCAAAACTTTGTTGAGATTGCAAAACTCTTTATCCAAGCGCGTGGCTTGATCCAAGAAGGGAATTTCAGCCATGACAAAGCTTTCTTGTTAGATGAGGAAGTGCGCAAGTTACACCCTAAAAACCGTTTCCTCGACACAGGATTCTATGATTACGATCCTGATATGGTTAAATAGGACACCAAAACCCGAAATAAAAATGTTCGGGTTTTTCCAGTGTATCCATGAAATAAAAACGGATACATGTTATAATAAAAATAGCTCTTTAATGGAGGTGTTTAAGTGGAGAATCTGAAAAAGATGGCAGGTATCAAGGCTGCTGAGTTTGTCAAGGATGGTATGGTAGTCGGTCTGGGAACTGGTTCTACTGCCTACTATTTCGTAGAGGAAGTAGGTCGTCGGATTAAGGAAGAAGGTTTGCAGATTACTGCTGTGACAACTTCCAGTGTGACCAGTAAACAGGCTGAAGGTCTTAACATCCCGCTCAAGTCAATTGATCAAGTAGACTTTGTCGATGTGACGGTTGATGGGGCGGATGAAGTAGATAGCCAGTTTAACGGAATCAAAGGCGGTGGTGGTGCCCTTCTGATGGAGAAGGTTGTGGCAACGCCCTCAAAAGAATACATTTGGGTGGTAGATGAAAGCAAACTAGTAGAGAAACTAGGTGCTTTTAAATTGCCAGTAGAAGTGGTTCAGTATGGTGCAGAACAGGTCTTTCGTCGGTTTGAACGAGCTGGCTACAAACCAAGTTTCCGTGAAAAAGACGGCCAACGTTTTGTGACCGATATGCAGAACTTTATCATTGATCTTGCCTTGGATGTCATTGAAGATCCGATTACTTTCGGGCAAGAAATGGACCATGTCGTTGGTGTCGTAGAGCATGGCTTGTTCAACCAAATGGTGGACAAGGTCATCGTAGCGGGACGAGATGGTGTTCAGATTTTAACTTCAACAAAAGCAAGATAACTAAAATAATAAGGAGACAGATTATGTCAAAATTTAATCGTATTCACTTGGTGGTACTGGATTCTGTAGGAATCGGTGCTGCGCCAGATGCCAATAACTTTGTCAATGCAGGGGTTCCAGACGGAGCTTCTGACACACTGGGACACATTTCAAAAACCGTTGGTTTGAATGTACCAAACATGGCTAAAATCGGTCTAGGAAATATTCCTCGCGAAACGCCGCTTAAGACTGTACCAGCTGAAAGCAATCCAACAGGTTATGTAACAAAATTGGAAGAAGTTTCCCTTGGTAAGGATACCATGACTGGTCACTGGGAAATCATGGGACTCAACATTACTGAGCCTTTCGATACTTTCTGGAACGGATTCCCAGAAGAAATCCTGACAAAAATCGAAGAATTTTCTGGACGTAAGGTCATTCGTGAAGCCAACAAACCTTACTCAGGAACAGCTGTTATCGATGATTTTGGACCACGTCAGATGGAAACAGGGGAGTTGATTATCTATACTTCAGCTGATCCTGTTTTGCAAATTGCTGCCCACGAAGACATCATTCCTTTGGATGAATTGTACCGTATCTGTGAATATGCTCGTTCGATTACTCTTGAACGTCCAGCACTTTTAGGTCGTATCATTGCTCGTCCTTATGTGGGTGAACCAGGTAACTTCACTCGTACGGCAAATCGTCGTGACTTGGCCGTATCTCCATTTGCCCCGACTGTTTTGGATAAATTGAACGAAGCTGGCATCGATACGTACGCTGTTGGTAAAATAAACGATATCTTTAACGGTGCGGGTATTAACCATGACATGGGCCACAACAAGTCAAACAGCCACGGAATTGATACATTATTGAAGACCATGGGCCTTGCTGAGTTTGAAAAAGGATTCTCCTTCACAAACTTAGTTGACTTTGATGCCCTTTACGGACACCGTCGCAATGCTCATGGTTACCGTGATTGCTTGCATGAGTTTGATGAGCGCTTGCCTGAAATTATCGCAGCTATGAGAGAGGATGACCTTCTTTTGATTACTGCGGACCATGGAAATGACCCAACCTATGCAGGAACAGACCACACTCGTGAATATATTCCACTTTTAGCTTACAGCCCTAGCTTTAAGGGAAATGGTGTCATTCCAGTTGGACATTTTGCAGATATCTCAGCAACAGTTGCGGATAACTTTGGAGTGGAAACTGCCATGATTGGGGAAAGTTTCTTAGATAAATTGGTATAAGATGACGCGCTATGCTTTACTGGTAAGGGGCATTAATGTCGGTGGGAAAAATAAAGTTGTCATGGCGCAACTTCGTCAAGAACTGACAGAGTTGGGACTGGAAAAGGTTGAAACCTACATCAACAGTGGCAACATTTTCTTTACTTCGACAGCTCCCAAAGCCCAATTGGTTGAAAAGTTAGAGGCTTTCTTTGAAATCCATTATCCATTTATTCAGAGCTTTTCCTTGTTGAGTCTTGAGGACTTTGAAGCGGAACTTGAAAATCTGCCTGAATGGTGGACCAAAGATTTGGCACGAAAGGATGTGCTCTTCTACACGGAGAGCTTGGATGTGGATCAAGTCATCGAGAAAGTTGAAAGTTTGGAACTGAAAGATGAAGTGGTTCATTTTGGAAGACTTGGGATTTTCTGGGGGAAATTCTCTGAAGAATCCTACTATGCAACTGCCTATCACAAGCACTTGCTCAAGATGCCTTTTTATCGCAACATCACCATTCGCAACGCAAAAACCTTTGACAAAATAGGTCAAATGCTAAAAAATAATAAAGGAGATGTATAATGACATTTTTAGATAAGATCAAGGAAACAGCTGCTTTCCTGAAAGACAAGGGAATCCAAGCGCCTGAGTTCGGTTTAATCCTTGGATCAGGACTTGGAGAATTGGCAGAAGAAATCGAAAATCCAGTTGTAGTAGACTATGATGAGATTCCAAACTGGGGCCGCTCAACAGTAGTCGGTCACGCTGGTAAATTGGTATATGGAGAACTTGCAGGTCGCAAGGTCTTGGCTCTTCAAGGTCGCTTCCATTTCTACGAAGGCAATCCTCTGGAAGTGGTGACTTTCCCAGTTCGTGTGATGAAAGTCCTCGGATGTGAAGGTGTCATTGTAACCAATGCAGCTGGTGGTATTAGCTATGGACCTGGTACCTTGATGGCTATCTCAGACCATATCAATATGACGGGGCAAAACCCATTGATGGGTGAAAACTTGGATGATTTTGGTCCACGTTTCCCAGATATGTCTAAAGCCTACACTCCAGAATACCGTGCTACTGCCCATGAAGTGGCTAAGAAACTTGGTATCAAGCTTGATGAAGGTGTCTATATTGGTGTAACAGGTCCAACTTATGAAACCCCAGCAGAGATTCGTGCCTATAAGACATTGGGGGCAGATGCAGTTGGTATGTCCACTGTTCCTGAAGTGATTGTGGCCGCCCACTCAGGCTTGAAAGTTCTAGGAATTTCATGTATTACGAACCATGCTGCTGGTTTCCAAGAAGAACTCAACCACGAAGAAGTTGTGGAAGTGACAGAGCGTGTCAAAGGCGACTTCAAAGGCTTGCTTAAAACGATTCTTGCTGAATTGTAATGTCATGAGAGTTCACTTTATTTTACATGAGACATTTGAGGTTCCAGGCGCATATCTAAAATGGGCTATAGAACGAGGTCATCAAATTACATCAACAAAGGTTTATGAAAAAGAACCTCTTCCTGAAACAATTGACGGGATTGATTTTCTGATTGTCATGGGTGGTCCTCAATCACCTGATGAGGATAGAGAAAACTTCCCATACTATGATCCAAAGGCTGAGCTTGCTTTTATGAAAGAAGCGATTGCTGCAGATATCTATATTGTTGGTGTCTGTCTTGGTGCGCAACTCCTATCTGTTGCCTATGGTGCGAAGTATGAACATAGTCCAGAGCGCGAGATCGGCGTTTATCCTGTGACATTGACGATGCAAGGTCTAACAGATCCTCATGTCAGCTTGTTCGGAGAAACCATAGAAACCGGCCACTGGCACGGTGATATGCCAGGGCTGACAGATGAAGCTGCCGTCTTGGCGACCAGTCAAGGTTGTCCACGCCAAATTATTCGCTTCAATCCAAAACATTATGCCTTTCAGGCTCATTTGGAATTTGATCCAGACGCAGTAGAACTTTTAATTACTGCGGATGGTGAGGAGGAATTAAGAGAGCAAAGTGAAAAGTTGCCTTTTGTTCAAACACCAGAAGAATTACGTGGAAACGATTATTCTGAAATGAATGCAAAACTGTATGCATTTTTAGATTCATTGATAAACTAGGAACTACAGAAAGGCAGAGTATCTGAGTTATAGTCAAACTCGGGCTAATTGTTCTGTGAAATATTTAATTTTAAAATCAAGAAAGAAAGGATGGGTAAACCGTATTCGCTGAACTGAATACGGGCGGAGAACTGTGTAAAAAAGATAAACTGTCTAGCATCTGTGATGCGTCGTCAGTTTCCTATTTTTACTTTGTTCTCTGTCGCTATCCTAAATATACAAAAAGAAAGGTAGAGTGAAGTGTTCTAATTTGAACACGAGCGGAAAACTTTTCTAAAAACATAGAGAGGATGGTTCGGTTTTGAATTGAAGCCGGTCTAGTCTTCTCAATATCATTAAAATTAAGAAAGAAAGGAATTGAACCCACCCTAAAAGCAGTGGGAAAAAGATAGTTGGTCTAGCGAGCATCGCTCACTGCGCCCAACTCCTATTTTCCCTTCGCTTTTTGACGGGTTTGGTATCTTATATTATGTCTATCCATATTGCTGCTAAGCAGGGTGAAATTGCTGATAAAATTCTTCTTCCAGGGGATCCTCTTCGTGCAAAGTTTATTGCGGAGAACTTCCTTGAAGATGCTGTTTGTTTTAATGAAGTGCGTAACATGTTTGGTTACACTGGTACTTACAAGGGTCACCGTGTATCTGTCATGGGAACTGGGATGGGGATGCCATCCATTTCGATTTATGCGCGTGAGTTGATTGTGGACTACGGTGTGAAAAAATTAATCCGAGTGGGAACTGCTGGTTCTTTGAATGAAGATGTCCACGTCCGTGAATTGGTTTTGGCGCAAGCAGCTGCAACCAACTCAAACATCATCCGCAACGACTGGCCACAGTATGATTTTCCACAAATCGCTAGTTTTGATTTGTTAGACAAGGCCTACCATATCGCTAAAGAACTCGGTATGACAACCCACGTTGGGAACGTCTTGTCATCTGATGTCTTTTACTCAAACTACTTTGAAAAGAACATCGAACTTGGTAAATGGGGAGTCAAGGCTGTGGAAATGGAAGCAGCAGCTCTTTACTATCTTGCTGCCCAACACCACGTTGATGCACTTGCTATCATGACTATTTCTGATAGCTTGGTCAATCCAGATGAAGACACTACGGCAGAAGAACGCCAAAATACCTTCACCGATATGATGAAGGTTGGTTTGGAAACCTTGATTGCAGAGTAAAATGTAAACGAAAATCCTGATTTCACTTGGAATCAGGATTTTTTCATAGATGCGATTTTTTCGGGGTCTGGTGTAACGCGGAGGGTCTTTTGTCCTGTGTAGGTTACAAAGCCAGGTTTGCCACCAGTTGGTTTATTGAGTTTTTTCACTTCAATCATATCTACCTGAACTAGATTTGACAAGCGCCCTTTGGAGAAGTAGGCAGCTAGCTCCGCAGCGTCCGTCTTAACTTCGTCAGAAGGATTGAGATTTCCTGAGATGACGACATGGCTTCCAGGGATGTCCTTGGCATGGAACCAAAGTTCCTCCTTGCGAGCCATTTTAAAGGTTAGCTCTTCATTTTGCAAGTTGTTACGACCGACATAAATGATGGTTTTGCCATCGCTCGCTAGATACTGTTCTGGTTTTTTGCGTTTCTGAATTTTCTCGCGTTGGCGTCTTCTAATGAAGCCTGTTTGAATCAATTCTTCACGGATTTCAGCGATTTCCTCCAGCCCAGCTTGGTTGAGAACGGTCTCCACACTTTCTAGATAGAGAATGGTTGCCTTGGTTTCTTCAATCAGTTCAGTCAGGTATTTGACAGCTTCTTTGAGTTTCTGGTAACGTTTAAAGTAGCGTTGGGCATTCTGACTGGGAGTCAAGGCCTTATCAAGCGCAATGGTGATAGGCTGATTGGTGTAGTAGTTTTCCAAGGTAACCTGATCTTGGTCATTAGGCACTTGGTGGAGGAAGGTTGTCAACAATTCCCCTTTTTGGCGAAATTCCTCAGCATTGTCTGTCGCTAGTAACTCTTTTTCTTGTTTTTTAAGCTTATGTCGATTTTTCTGAAGTTCATTTTCAACGCGACGAATCAGTTCACTGGCTTGCTGTTTGACACGGTCCCGTTCAGCCTTGTCCTTATAGTAGGTGTCCAGCAAGTCAGAAAGACTGGAAAAAGGCTCTCCTACACTATTTTCGAAGGGAATTGGACTGAAGGAAGTCTCCGTTAGGAAAGGCTTGGTTTCTTGCCCGAAGAAGTTTCGGAAAGTAGACAGTTTATCACTGACAAGAATGTTTTCCAATTCATTTGCCGTATCACGTCCCAGACCTTGAAAGAGACTTTGAAGATTTTTTGCCTTCAGTTCTTGGGTCTGCAGGATTTCAAAGAGCTTTTCATCCTTAACAGTAAAAGGATTGAGCGAATCCGTACTTGGTGGAGCGATATAGGTCGATCCTGGTAGCAAGGTGCGGTAGCTGTTTTGTGAAAAGCCAACGTGTTTGATGACTTCGAGGATTTTATGGCTGCTTTTATCGACTAGGAGAATATTGCTGTGTTTGCCCATGATTTCGATAATCAGGGTAGCCTGGATATGGTCCCCAATCTCGTTTTTATTGGAAACTGTAATTTCCACGATACGGTCGTTTTCGATTTGCTCAATTGACTCAATCAGAGCACCCTGCAAATACTTTCTCAAAACCATGATAAAGGTAGAAGGTTGAGCTGGATTTTCAAAAGTCGTTTGGGTCAACTGGACACGACCAAAAACGGGATGAGCAGAAAGGAGCAGGCGATGGCTTTGGCGATTGCTGCGGATTTGCAAGACCAACTCTTGTTCAAAAGGTTGATTGATTTTCTGGATGCGACCATTGACTAACTCTCTTCGCAATTCCTCAATCATGTGGTGTAAAAAAAATCCGTCAAATGACATCGTTCTCTCCTTGTGATTGTATTCTATAGTATTATATCAAAAAGGTAGAATAAAATCATGGAAATATGGTATAATAAAGCCAAGTAAAGAGAATCGAGAAGTACATGTATATTGAAATGGTAGATGAAACTGGTCAAGTTTCACAAGAAATTCTGCGACAAACCCAAGAAATTTTGGAATTTGCAGCCCAAAAAATAGGAAAAGAAGACAAGGAGATGGCAGTGACCTTTGTGACTAATGAGCGTAGCCATGAACTCAACCTCGAGTACCGTGATACAGATCGTCCTACGGATGTCATCAGCCTTGAGTATAAGCCAGAGTTGGATATTGCCTTTGACGAAGAGGATTTGCTTGAAAATCCTGAATTGGCGGAGATGATGTCTGAGTTTGATGCCTACATTGGGGAATTGTTCATCTCTATCGATAAGGCTCATGAGCAGGCCGAGGAATATGGCCACAGCTTTGAGCGTGAGATGGGCTTCTTGGCAGTACACGGCTTTTTACATATCAACGGCTATGATCACTACACTCCGGAAGAAGAAGCGGAGATGTTCGGTTTACAAGAAGAAATTTTGACAGCCTATGGACTCACAAGACAATAAACGAAAATGGAAAAATCGTGACCTGATATCCAGTCTAGAATTTGCCATTACAGGAATTTTTACTGCTATCAAGGAAGAACGCAATATGCGAAAGCATGCAGTGACGGCTCTCGTGGTCATCCTTGCAGGGTTTGTTTTTCAGGTGTCACGAATCGAATGGCTCTTTCTCCTATTGAGCATTTTCTTGGTAGTAGCCTTTGAAATTATCAACTCTGCTATTGAAAATGTGGTGGATTTGGCCAGTCACTATCACTTTTCCATGCTGGCTAAAAATGCCAAGGATATGGCGGCTGGCGCGGTATTAGTGGTCTCTCTTTTCGCAGCCTTAACAGGTGCACTTATCTTTATCCCACGCATTTGGGATATACTATTTTAAACTATAAGAGGAAATTATGACATTTAAATCAGGCTTTGTAGCCATTTTAGGGCGTCCCAATGTTGGGAAGTCAACCTTTTTAAATCACGTCATGGGGCAAAAGATTGCCATTATGAGTGACAAGGCGCAGACAACGCGCAATAAAATCATGGGGATTTACACCACAGATAAGGAGCAAATCGTCTTTATCGACACACCAGGAATTCACAAGCCCAAAACAGCTCTTGGGGATTTCATGGTTGAATCTGCCTACAGTACTCTGCGTGAAGTGGATACTGTTCTCTTCATGGTGCCAGCTGATGAGCCACGTGGTAAGGGAGACGATATGATTATCGAGCGTCTGAAAGCTGCCAAGGTTCCTGTGATTCTGGTGGTGAATAAGATTGACAAGGTCCACCCAGACCAGCTTTTAGCTCAGATTGATGACTTCCGTAACCAGATGGACTTCAAGGAAATTGTTCCTATCTCAGCCCTTCAGGGAAATAACGTTTCTCGACTAATCGATATTTTGAGTGAAAATCTAGAGGAAGGTTTCCAGTATTTCCCATCTGATCAAATCACAGACCATCCTGAGCGTTTCTTGGTTTCAGAAATGATTCGTGAGAAGGTTCTTCATTTGACACGTGAAGAGATTCCTCACTCAGTTGCAGTGGTAGTTGACTCCATGAAGCGTGATGAAGAGACAGACAAGGTTCATATCCGTGCAACCATCATGGTGGAGCGTGATAGTCAAAAAGGTATCATCATCGGAAAAGGTGGGGCTATGCTCAAGAAAATTGGGACCATGGCCCGTCGTGATATCGAACTCATGCTAGGGGACAAGGTTTTCCTAGAAACTTGGGTCAAGGTCAAGAAAAACTGGCGTGATAAAAAGCTAGATTTGGCTGACTTTGGCTATAATGAAAAAGAATACTAAGTAGAGGTGGGCTCATGCCTGCTTCTTGTTTTTACAGAAGGAGGAACTATGCCTGAATTACCTGAGGTTGAAACGGTTCGTCGTGGCTTAGAAAAATTGATCTTGGGAAAGAAGATTTCTAATATAGAGATTGCTTATTCCAAGATGATTAAGACGGATTTGGACGAGTTTCAAAAGGAAGTACCTGGTCAGATTGTTGAGTCAATGGGACGTCGTGGCAAATACTTGCTTTTTTACTTGACAGACAAGGTCTTGATTTCCCATTTGCGCATGGAGGGCAAATATTTTTACTATCCGGACCAGGTTCCTGAACGCAAGCATGCCCATGTTTTCTTCCAGTTTGAGGATGGTGGGACGCTTGTTTATGAGGATGTACGCAAGTTTGGTACTATGGAACTATTGGCACCCGACCTTTTGGATGCCTACTTTGTATCTAAAAAACTAGGGCCTGAACCAAGCGAAGAAGACTTTGATTTACAGGTCTTTCAAGCTGCCCTAGCTAAGTCCAAAAAGCCTATCAAATCCCACCTTTTAGACCAGACCTTGGTAGCTGGCCTTGGCAATATCTATGTGGATGAGGTCCTCTGGCGAGCTCAGATTCATCCAGCAAGACCTTCCCAAACTTTGACGGCAGAAGAAGCGTCAGCTATTCATGACCAGACCATTGCTGTTTTGGGACAGGCAGTCGAAAAGGGCGGTTCCACCATTAGAACCTATACCAATGCCTTTGGGGAAGACGGAACCATGCAGGATTTTCATCAGGTCTATGATAAGACTGGTCAGGCATGTTCACGCTGCGGCACCATCATTGAGAAATTCCAGCTCGGTGGACGAGGAACTCATTTTTGTCCTCAGTGTCAAAGGAGGGACTGATGGGAAAAATCATCGGAATCACAGGAGGAATTGCCTCTGGTAAGTCAACTGTAACAAATTTCCTAAGAGAAAAAGGCTTCCAAGTGGTCGATGCTGACGCAGTCGTCCACCAGCTACAAAAACCTGGTGGTCGTCTTTATCAGCTCTTGGTTCAACACTTTGGGCAGGAAATTATCTTAGAAAATGGAGAACTCAATCGCCCTCTCCTAGCTAGTCTCATCTTCTCAAATCCTGAGGAGCGGGAATGGTCTAAGCAAACCCAAGGGGAAATTATTCGTGAGGAATTGGCTGCACTGAGAGACCAGTTAGCTCAGACAGAAACGGTTTTTTTCATGGATATTCCCCTGCTTTTTGAACAGGACTACAGTGCTTGGTTTGATGAAACGTGGCTGGTCTATGTGGACCGTGATGTTCAGGTGGAACGTTTCATGAAACGGGATCATCTTTCTAAGGAAGTAGCAGAGTCCCGTTTGGCCGCCCAATGGTCTTTAGAAGAAAAGAAAAAATTGGCGAGCCATATATTAGACAATAATGGCAGTCGTGATCAGCTTGTGGCTCAAGTAGTGAAGTTACTTGAAGGAGGCGATAGCTGTGCAAGAGATTAGTTGGAAAGAGAATCTTCGTGTCGCCTGGTTCGGTAGTTTTCTAACGGGCGCCAGCATTTCCTTGGTCGTTCCTTTCATGCCTATCTTTGTGGAGCAGTTGGGAATTGAAGGAGACCAAGTTGCTTTCTATGCTGGATTAGCCATCTCAGTTTCGGCTGTTTCAGCAGCTCTAGTTTCTCCCATCTGGGGTATTCTTGCTGACAAGTACGGCCGAAAACCCATGATGATTCGAGCAGGTCTTGCTATGACCATTACCATGGGAGGTTTGGCCTTCGTGCCAAATATCTATTGGCTACTCTTTCTGCGCTTGCTCAATGGTGTATTTACTGGTTTTGTCCCCAATGCGACAGCCTTGATTGCTAGTCAGGTACCGAAAGATAAGTCTGGAGCGGCTCTGGGGACTCTATCTACAGGTGTTGTTGCAGGAACACTGACGGGTCCCTTTGTTGGAGGCTTTATTGCTGAAATTTTTGGTATTCGTAATGTCTTTTTATTGGTAGGTTCTTTCTTATTTTTAGCTGCAATCCTAACCATTTTCTTTATCAAGGAAGATTTTCAGCCAGTGGCTAAGGAGAAGGCTATCCCAACGAAAGAAGTATTTTCTTCTTTCAAGTATCCTAGACTCTTAGTAAACCTATTTTTGACGAGCTTCGTCATTCAATTTTCAGCTCAATCAATTGGCCCCATTCTAGCTCTCTATGTGCGGGACTTAGGGCAGACTGAGAATCTCCTCTTTGTATCAGGATTGATCGTATCCAGCATGGGATTTTCTAGTATGATGAGTGCTGGAATTCTAGGAAAACTTGGCGATAAGGTAGGGAATCATAGATTGTTGGTTGCGGCGCAGATTTATTCCGTCATCATTTACCTACTTTGTGCCCATGCAACCAGCCCCCTTCAACTTGGCTTGTATCGTTTTCTCTTTGGTCTGGGAACGGGAGCTCTCATACCGGGAGTCAATGCCCTTCTCAGCAAAATGACTCCGAAATCAGGTATTTCAAGGATTTTCGCCTTCAACCAAGTCTTTTTTTATCTCGGTGGAGTGATTGGACCTATGGCGGGATCCGCAGTTGCAGGATATTTGGGCTACCATGCTGTCTTTTATGCGACAGCAGCCTGTGTAGCTTTCAGTTGTTTATGTAACTTAGTTCAATTTAGATCATTATTAAAAGTAAAGGAAATCTCGTGCGAGTAAAAATTAATCTCAAATGCTCCTCTTGTGGTAGCATGAATTATCTAACTAGTAAGAACTCAAAAACCCATCCAGACAAGATTGAAGTTCTAAAATATTGTCCAAAGGAAAGAAAAGTAACTTTACATCTTGAATCTAAGTAGAATTTATGGTAAAATAATAGGGATTTTAAGGAGTTTGATATGTATAACCTATTATTAACCATTTTATTAGTATTATCTGTTGTGATTGTGATTGCGATTTTCATGCAACCAACCAAGAACCAATCCAGCAATGTATTTGATGCCAGCTCAGGTGATTTGTTTGAACGTAGTAAAGCTCGTGGTTTTGAAGCTGTGATGCAACGTTTGACAGGTATTTTAGTCTTTTTCTGGCTAGCCATTGCCTTAGCATTGACGGTATTATCAAGTAGATAAGAAATGGGCGAGACTAGGTCTTAGCCTATTTTTATTTTTAACGACACTTACAAAGTTATCACTCAAAAAAATTTTAAAAATCTAGAAAGAAAACATGAAAGATAAAATTAAAGAATATTTGCAAGAGAAGGGGCGAGTGACGGTAAATGACCTAGCTCAGGCTCTCGGAAAGGATGGATCCAAGGATTTCCGTGAGTTGATTAAAACCCTGTCTCTGATGGAAAGAAAGCACCAGATTCGATTTGGAGAAGATGGAAGCCTTACCTTGGACCAGAAGAAGAAACATGAAATCACTCTAAAAGGGGTTTTTCATGCCCATAAAAATGGCTTTGGTTTTGTCAGTCTGGAAGGCGAAGAGGACGACCTTTTTGTAGGAAAAAACGATGTCAACTATGCCATTGATGGTGATACCGTTGAAGTGGTCATCAAGAAAGTTGCTGACCGCAACAAGGGAACAGCTGCCGAAGCTAAAATTATTGATATCTTAGAACACAGTCTGACGACAGTTGTAGGCCAAATCGTTCTGGATCAGGAAAAACCTAAGTATGCTGGCTACATTCGTTCAAAGAATCAGAAAATCAGCCAACCCATCTATGTGAAGAAACCAGCCCTCAAACTTGAAGGGACAGAGGTTCTCAAGGTCTTTATCGACAAATACCCAAGTAGAAAACACGATTTCTTTGTCGCATCTGTACTGGATGTAGTAGGACACTCTACTGATGCGGGAATTGATGTCCTTGAAGTCTTGGAGTCCATGGATATTGTCTCAGAATTTCCAGAGGCTGTTCTCAAAGAGGCAGAGAAAGTACCGGATGCGCCATCTCAACAGGATATGGAAGGGCGTCTTGATTTAAGAGATGAGCTTACTTTTACCATTGACGGCGCGGATGCCAAGGACTTGGACGATGCAGTTCACATCAAGCCTTTGAAAAATGGCAATATGGAACTCGGAGTTCACATCGCGGATGTTTCCTACTATGTGACTGAGGGCTCTGCCCTTGACAAGGAAGCCCTTAACCGCGCAACTTCTGTCTATGTAACAGATCGAGTGGTTCCAATGCTTCCAGAGCGTTTGTCAAATGGCATCTGCTCTCTCAATCCACAAGTTGACCGCCTGACCCAGTCTGCCATTATGGAGATTGATAAACATGGTCGTTTAGTCAACTACACTATCACACAAACGGTTATCAAGACTAGTTTTCGTATGACCTATAGCGCTGTTAATGATATCCTAGCGGGTGACGAGGAGAAGAGACAAGAATTTAAGAAAATTATTCCTAGTATCGAGTTAATGGCCAAGCTTCATGAAAGGCTAGAAAACATGCGTGAGAAACGTGGTGCCTTGAATTTTGATACCAGCGAAGCTAAGATTTTAGTAGATAAAAAAGGCAAGCCAGTTGATATCGTTCTTCGTCAGCGTGGTGTTGCGGAGCGTATGATCGAGTCCTTCATGTTGATAGCCAACGAAACAGTTGCCGAGCACTTCAGCAAGCTGGACCTACCTTTTATCTATCGGATTCATGAGGAGCCTAAGGCAGAAAAAGTTCATAAGTTTATTGATTACGCTTCGAGCTTTGGTTTACGAATTTATGGGACGGCCAGTGAGATTAGCCAGGAGGCGCTTCAAGACATCATGCGTGCTGTTGAGGGGGAACCCTATGCGGATGTATTGTCCATGATGCTTCTTCGTTCCATGCAGCAGGCTCGTTATTCAGAGCATAATCACGGTCACTATGGACTAGCGGCCGACTATTACACTCACTTTACTAGTCCCATTCGCCGTTATCCAGATCTTCTAGTCCATCGAATGATTCGGGACTATGGTCGTTCTAAGGAAATAGCCGAGCATTTTGAGCAAGTGATTCCTGAGATTGCAACCCAGTCTTCTAACCGTGAACGTCGTGCCATCGAGGCAGAGCGTGAAGTCGAAGCCATGAAAAAGGCTGAGTACATGGAAGAATACGTGGGCGAAGAGTACGATGCAGTTGTATCCAGCATTGTCAAGTTTGGTCTCTTTGTTGAATTGCCAAATACAGTTGAGGGCTTGATTCACATTACCAATTTGCCTGAATTTTATCATTTCAATGAGCGAGATTTAACTCTCCGTGGGGAGAAATCAGGCACAACCTTCCGTGTAGGACAGCAGATTCGCATTCGAGTTGAAAGAGCGGATAAGATGACTGGCGAGATTGATTTCTCCTTTATTCCAAGTGAATTTGATGTCATTGAAAAAGGTTTGAAAGGCTCAGGTCGTAAGGATAGAGGGCGTCGTTCAGACAAGAAGGAAGACAAGAGAAAATCAGGACGCTCAAATGATAAGTACAAGCATTCACAAAAAGATAAAAAGAAAAAAGGCAAGAAACCTTTTTACAAAGAAGTAGCTAAGAAAGGAGCCAAGCATGGCAAAGGGCGAGGGAAAGGTCGTCGCACAAAATAAAAAGGCGCACCACGACTATACAATCGTTGATACGCTAGAGGCAGGAATGGTCCTAACCGGAACTGAAATCAAGAGCGTTCGAGCTGCTCGAATCAATCTCAAGGACGGCTTTGCCCAAGTAAAAAATGGGGAAGTCTGGCTGAGCAATGTTCATATCGCCCCTTACGAAGAGGGCAATATCTGGAACCAGGAACCAGAACGTCGTCGTAAACTTTTGCTCCATAAAAAACAAATTCAAAAATTGGAACAAGAGACCAAAGGGACAGGAATGACCCTTGTTCCCCTTAAAGTCTATATTAAAGATGGTTATGCTAAACTCCTTTTAGGACTTGCTAAAGGGAAACATGACTATGACAAACGGGAGTCTATCAAACGTCGTGAACAAAACCGCGACATCGCGCGTGTGATGAAAGCTGTCAACCAGCGTTAAGAAGAGGAAGTAAAATGGAAAAATTAATTGCCTATAAACGGATGCCCTTGTGGAATAAACAAACCATGCCTGAAGCTGTTCAGCAAAAGCACAATACTAAAGTCGGCACTTGGGGAAAAATTACTGTCTTGAAAGGGGCTCTCAAGTTTATTGAGTTGACTGAAGATGGTGAGGTTCTAGCTGAACACCTCTTTGAGGCAGGGGCTGACAATCCCATGGCGCAACCGCAAGCCTGGCACCGAGTAGAGGCTGCAACAGACGATGTAGAGTGGTACTTGGAATTTTATTGTAAACCTGAGGATTATTTCCCTAAGAAATACCAGACTAATCCAGTCCATTCAGAGGTCCTAGAGGCTATGCAGACGGTGAAACCTGGAAGAGCCTTGGATTTGGGTTGTGGTCAGGGGCGTAACTCTCTCTTTCTCGCACAGAATGGTTTTGATGTGACAGCTGTGGATCAAAATGAATTGTCCCTTGAAATCTTGCAAAGCATTGTGGAACAAGAGGATCTAGACATGCCTGTCGGACTTTATGATATCAATTCAGCCAGCATTAGCCGAGACTATGATTTCATCGTTTCAACAGTTGTTCTGATGTTCCTACAAGCGGACCGCATTCCAGCTATTATCCAAAATATGCAGGAGCACACCACGGTCGGTGGTTACAATCTTATCGTCTGTGCCATGGATACAGAGGATTATCCTTGCTCAGTCAACTTCCCATTCACCTTTAAAGAAGGGGAGTTGGCGGACTACTACAAGGATTGGGAATTGGTCAAGTATAATGAAAACCCAGGACATCTACACCGTCGTGATGAAAATGGCAATCGCATTCAACTACGCTTTGCGACCATGCTAGCCAAGAAAATCAAGTAAATCAAGTAAATCAAACTTATACCAGCGAATAGAAATCACTTTGCAAGGTCTCTATTCGTTTTTGTTTGCGTTGGTTGATTGGGGCGAGCAGGATTTTATGCTATACTAGAAGTAGGAAATCTGAGTAGTAGAACTGTGTTGCTGATACTCTCAGCGCAAGAAAGTCTTTATGATGGAGGTGGTCGAATGACGAGTCTTTTAGTGGAGCTGTATGATCGGCATGTATTGGAAAAGAATGTCTACCAAGCCTTTATCAGTGATTGTGACGAGATTCTTTTTCTATCTTTGACGAAAATAAGCAAAGAAGAGAAGCTCTCTCTCCGTCAGTTTATCATGGAAGAGGTGCCTCATATTCAACGAGTGACCTTTCGTCAGTTATCCTTAGAACAACTAGCAGACCAGTTAGATTATTGTCTAGAAGGCTATGAACAAGTCCTTCTCGATGTTTTTGGTGGGGATTCGCTACTAGCCTTATCTCTCTATCAATACGGCTTGGATCGGCAGCTCCCCATCGTTGCCATGGATGTCGAGCGGGGAAAACAATACAAGTGGGTAGCCGGTCAGTTAGAAAAAGAAGATTTGGACATTCCAACCCTAAGCATCCAACAGCTGATAGCCTTGCGTGGTGGAAAAATGCTCAAATCAAAACGCCCTATCCACTCAGCTCAGCAAATTGCAGCCATTAAAAAACTAGCCAGCTCCGCCATTGCCAATCCTGCCCACTGGTATCAAGTGATCCAATTTTTCTCTCTAGCTAAGACCAATGACCTGCATGCTGAGACAGAAAAGATACTGGAAAACAATGGCAGGTATTATCACTATCCAGAATCCCTCATCCCTTTACTTGTGGAAGCAGGGATGCTTTGTATTGAAAGCGAGGACAAGAAACGAGTAGCATACAGCTTTCCAAGTCAAGAAGCTCAAGTCTTTTGCCGCAATAAGGGACATATTTTAGAGGTATATCTCTATCTCTTGGCGCTTGAATCTCAGCTGTTTGATGAGTGCATGATAGGCGGTGAGATTGATTGGAATGGCATCTTTCCAGAGGCAGACAATGTTCAAAATGAGATTGATGTTATTCTGAGAAAGGGCCGCTCGATTACCTTTATCTCCTGCAAGATGACAGATTTATCAGTTGAAGCCATCAACGAACTAGAAGTCTATGCCAATCATTTTGCTGGGGAGAGTTGCCTCAAGTTGATTGTTTGTACGGGGAAAATCAATCCAGCTTATGCCAATCGCTGCCAAGAATACGGCGTGCTGGTCATTAGAAGTGAGCAGATTCCCAATCTCATTCCCATGCTAAAAAAATATTCTAAGAGACAAAAAAGATAAGAAATAATATTAAGAAAGGCTGGAATTCCAGCCTTTTTTAGTTCTTTTTCGAATAAATGAGAAAAGGAGGTAGCCCATGTTTGTAGCCAGAGATGCCAAGGGGAATTTGGTGAATGCCCTTGAAAAAGATGTGACCAAGCAAGCTTATACTTGTCCAGCCTGTGGGGGCAGACTACGATTACGCCAAGGACAGAGTATTCGAACGCACTTTGCCCATGAAAGGTTAAGGGATTGCATCGCTATTTTCGAGAATGAAAGTCCAGAACACATGGGCAACAAAGAGGCCCTTTATCATTGGGCCAAGAAGGACAATCAGGTCGCCTTGGAATATAGTCTGCCCGAGATTCAGCAGGTTGCGGATGTTCTCGTCAATGGGAAACTAGCACTAGAAGTTCAGTGCAGTCCCTTGTCTCAAAAGCTTTTAGGCGATAGAAGTCAAGGATACCGCAGCCAGGGCTATCAGGTTATCTGGCTACTGGGAGAAAAACTCTGGTTAAAAGAGCGATTAACACAATTGCAAAGGGGATTTCTCTATTTTAGTCAAAATATGGGTTTCTTTGTTTGGGAACTGGATCTCAAAAGGAAAATTTTGAGACTCAAATATCTTCTGCATCAGGACCTACGTGGCAAGCTTCATTTTCAGGTCAAGGAATTCCCTTATGGACAAGGAAATCTCTTGGAAATTCTACGATTTCCTTATCAGAAACAAAAGCTAGCTAGTTTTTTAGTTGAGCAAGATACCACTATCTGTCACTACATTCGCCAACAGTTGTACTACCAAACCCCTTACTGGATGAAGAAGCAGGAGGAAGCTTATCATCAAGGAGACAATCTATTAAATCGTCAACTGGACGACTGGTATCCTCAGGTCAGACCGATAGAATCAGGTGATTTTTTGCAGATTGAAACGGATTTGACTAGCTATTATAGAAATTTTCAGGCTTACTATCAAAAAAAACCGAAAAATAATTGCCAAAAGCTCTATCCACCAGCCTTTTATCACTTATATTTCTCAAAAAATGTGGTAAAATAGAAAGGATGGAGGAATCTTATGGTATTACAACGACATGAAATAAATGAAAAAGATACATGGGATCTTTCAACGATCTACCCAACAGACCAGGCTTGGGAAGAAGCCTTGAAAGATTTAACTGAAAAAGTACAAACAGCATCTCAGTATGAGGGGCATCTCTTGGATAGTGCAGACAGTTTGCTTGAGATTACAGAATTCTCACTTGACTTGGAACGCCAAGTTGAAAAGCTTTATGTCTATGCGCATATGAAAAATGATCAGGACACGCGTGAAGCCAAGTATCAAGAGTACTATGCTAAGGCAATGACCCTATACAGTCAGTTAGAACAAGCCTTTTCATTCTATGAACCTGAGTTTATGGAGATTAGTGAAGAGCAGTATGCGGCCTTCCTAGAAGCTCAGCCAAAACTCCAAGTTTACAAACACTTTTTTGACAAGCTCTTGCAAAAGAAAGACCATGTTCTTTCGCAACGTGAGGAAGAATTACTTGCTGGAGCAGGAGAGATCTTTGGCGCGGCTAGTGAAACTTTCGCCATCTTGGACAATGCGGATATTAGCTTCCCATACGTCTTGGATGATGAAGGCAATGAAGTGCAACTCTCACACGGTACTTACATCCGTTTGATGGAGTCTAAAAACCGTGAAGTGCGTCGTGGTGCCTATGAAGCCCTTTATGCGACTTACGAGCAATTCCAACATACTTATGCTAAGACTTTGCAGACAAATGTTAAGGTGCAAAACTACCGCGCAAAAGTTCGCAACTATAAGAGTGCTCGCCATGCAGCCCTCGCAGCTAACTTTGTTCCAGAAAGTGTCTATGACAATCTAGTTGCAGCAGTTCGCAAGCATTTGCCGCTCTTGCATCGTTACCTAGAACTTCGTTCTAAAATCTTGGGTATTTCCGACCTCAAGATGTACGATGTCTACACACCGCTTTCGTCAGTAGATTATAGCTTTACCTACGAAGAAGCCTTGAAAAAGGCAGAAGAAGCTTTGGCAGTTTTAGGTGACGACTACTTGAGCCGTGTTAAACGTGCCTTCAGTGAGCGTTGGATTGATGTCTATGAAAACCAAGGCAAGCGTTCTGGTGCCTACTCTGGTGGTTCTTACGATACCAATGCCTTTATGCTTCTCAACTGGCAGGACAATCTAGATAATCTCTTTACTCTTGTCCATGAAACAGGTCACAGTATGCACTCTAGCTATACTCGTGAAACCCAACCTTATGTTTACGGAGATTATTCTATCTTCTTGGCTGAGATTGCCTCAACGACTAACGAAAATATCTTGACAGAGAAATTGTTGGAAGAAGTAGAAGACGATGCAACTCGCTTTGCTATTCTCAATAACTTCCTTGACGGTTTCCGTGGAACAGTCTTCCGTCAAACTCAATTCGCTGAGTTTGAACATGCCATCCACCAAGCAGATCAAAATGGAGAAGTCTTGACAAGTGATTTCCTCAATAAGCTCTACGCTGACTTGAACCAAGATTACTATGGACTCAGCAAGGAAGACAATCCTCAGATTCAATACGAGTGGGCCCGCATTCCTCACTTCTACTATAACTACTATGTGTATCAGTATTCAACAGGTTTTGCAGCTGCTTCAGCCTTGGCTGAGAAGATTGTCCATGGTAGTCAAGAAGACCGTGACCGCTATATCGACTACCTCAAGGCAGGTAAGTCAGACTATCCACTCAATGTTATGAGAAAAGCGGGAGTGGATATGGAGAAGGAAGACTATCTCAACGATGCCTTTGCAGTCTTTGAACGTCGCTTGAACGAGTTTGAAGCCCTTGTTGAAAAATTGGGATTGGCTTAAGATGGTAGAGTCTTACAGTAAAAATGCCAATCACAATATGCGCCGGCCTGTCGTCAAGGAAGAAATCGTAGAACTCATGCGCCAGCGTCAAAAGCAGGTGACAGGTTCTTTGAAAGAATTGGAGACCTTCGCTCGCAAGGAAAACATTCCCATCATTCCTCATGAGACAGTTGCTTATTTCCGTTTTCTCATGGAGACTATACAGCCCAAGAATATTTTGGAGATTGGGACGGCTATTGGCTTTTCAGCCCTCTTGATGGCAGAACATGCGCCAGATGCTAAGATTACAACCATTGACCGTAATCCTGAGATGATTGGCTTTGCCAAGGAAAACTTTGCTCAGTTTGACAGTCGTAAGCAAATCACCCTCTTAGAGGGAGACGCAGTCGATGTTTTATCTACTCTGACAGAAACTTATGACTTTGTCTTTATGGATTCGGCCAAGTCCAAGTATATCGTCTTTCTACCAGAAATCCTTAAACATTTGGAAGTAGGTGGAGTAGTGGTTTTGGATGATATTTTTCAAGGAGGAGATGTTGCCAAGGACATCATGGAAGTCCGCCGTGGTCAACGAACCATTTACCGTGGTTTGCAAAGACTTTTCGACGCAACGTTGGACAATCCAGGTTTAACAGCAACTCTAGTTCCACTTGGAGATGGTATTCTCATGCTACGAAAGAATCTAGCAGAAGTAGAGCTTCCTGAGAGCGAATGATTTTCAGAAAAATTTAAGAAATTATAGTAAAATAGATAAGGTAACACTTACCGTAAAAGGAGTAAAAATGAAGAAAAAACTTATGGCAGGAGCCATCACACTTTTATCAGTAGCAACACTTGCAGCTTGTTCAAACAGTTCTGAAGGAAAAGATTTGATCAGTATGAAGGGCGATGTGATTACAGAGCATCAATTCTTTGAAGAAGTAAAGAACAATCCAACTGCACAACAAGTCTTGCTCAATATGACCATCCAAAAAGTATTTGAACAACAATATGGATCAGAGGTAACGGATAAAGATGTGGATGATGCCGTTGCTGAAGAACAAAAGAAATACGGCGATAGCTACAACAGCGTGCTTCAACGTGCAGGTATGACACCTGAGACTCGTAAAGCTCAAATCCGCACTAGCAAATTGGTTGAATTAGCGGTTAAGAAGGCTGCTGAGAGTGAGTTGACAGACGAAGCCTACCAAAAAGCTTTTGAGTCTTATACACCAGATGTAACAGCTCAAATCATCCGTTTGGATAATGAAGACAAGGCAAAAGAAGTACTTGAGAAAGCTAAAGCAGAAGGTGCGGATTTTGCTCAGTTGGCAAAAGACAACTCTAACGACGACAAAACAAAAGAAAATGGTGGAGAAATCACTTTTGACTCTGCTTCAACAGAACTTCCAGAACAAGTCAAGAAAGCAGCCTTTGCCTTGGATGTGAACGGGGTTTCTGATGTGATTACAGCTACTGGAACACAAGCCTACAGCAGTCAGTTCTACATCATCAAAGTAACGAAGAAAACAGAAAAATCTTCTAATATAGAGGATTACAAAGAAAAATTGAAGACCATCATCTTGACTCAAAAACAAAATGATTCAGCCTTTGTTCAAGGAGTAATTGGTAAAGAATTGCAAGCAGCAAACATCAAGGTTAAAGACCAATCATTCCAAAACATCTTCACCCAATACATCGGTGGTGGTGACTCAAGCTCAAGCAGCAGCTCTTCATCTAACTAAGAAAGCAAAAACAAATCTCAAAAGAGATTTGTTTTTTTATACCTGATACTAGAAAATGAGTAAAATTCGAAGGATTAAAGGATAAGAGTTTTTTTCTTTCTGAAAAAGTGGTATAATAGCAATCAAAACTAGAAAATAAAACGGAATTGGGAACAGAAGCGTCTGTTCCTATTAGAGTGGTGAAATATGAAAATTAGTAAAAGGCACCTACTAAACTATTCCATTTTGATTCCTTACTTCCTTTTATCGATTTTGGGGCTGATTGTGGTGTACTCGACAACGAGTGCAACCTTGATTGAAGAAGGAAAAAGCGCCTTTCAATTGGTGCGTAACCAGGGGATCTTCTGGATAGCTAGTTTGATTCTGATTGCCTTAATCTATAAATTAAAATTAGGTTTCCTAAGAAACGGTCGTCTCATCTTTATCGTAATGATTGTGGAGATGGTTCTTTTAGCTCTGGCGCGACTGGTCGGAACACCTGTCAATGGAGCATACGGATGGATCTCTGTAGGACCTGTAACGATTCAGCCTGCGGAGTACCTTAAGATTATCATCATCTGGTACCTAGCACATCGATTTTCAAAACAACAAGATGAGATTGCGGTTTATGACTTCCAGGTTTTGACACAGAATCAGTGGCTACCTCGAGCTTTTAATGACTGGCGTTTTGTTCTGCTGGTTCTGATTGGTAGCTTGGGAATTTTCCCAGACTTGGGTAATGCGACCATCTTGGTCTTGGTGGCGCTCATCATGTATACGGTTAGTGGGATTGCCTATCGTTGGTTCTCGACCATTCTAGCTCTCTTGGCAGGAAGTTCAATGTTAGTCTTGTCTGTCATTCGCTTTGTTGGGGTTGAAAAGTTCTCTCAAATTCCTGTATTTGGTTACGTTGCTAAACGTTTTAGTGCCTTCTTTAATCCCTTTAATGACTTGGCGGGTGCAGGACACCAGCTCGCAAATTCCTACTATGCCATGGTTAATGGTGGCTGGTTTGGATTGGGACTGGGGAATTCTATCGAGAAGCGTGGTTATCTGCCAGAAGCCCATACGGATTTTGTCTTTTCGATTGTTATTGAGGAGTTTGGATTCGTAGGAGCCAGTATGATTTTGGCTCTACTCTTCTTCTTGATTTTGCGAATTATCTTGGTTGGTATTCGAGCAAAGGACCCCTTTAACTCCATGGTTGCTATTGGAGTTGGAGGGATGATCCTTGTTCAGGTCTTTGTCAATATCGGTGGGATTTCAGGGTTGATTCCTTCTACAGGGGTAACCTTCCCCTTCCTTTCACAAGGTGGGAACAGTCTATTGGTATTATCCGTAGCCATTGCGCTTGTACTGAACATTGATGCAAGTGAAAAACGTGCCAAACTTATCAGAGAATACGAGAATCAAACCGATGAAAATCTGTAAGGATTGAATGGAAAGGAAAGTATATGTCTCTTCAAAAATTAGAAAACTATAGTAATAAAGCAGTCGTCCAAGAAGAAGTCTTGATTCTGACTGAGCTATTAGAAGATATCACAAAGAATATGCTAGCGCCAGAAACCTTTGAAAAGATTATCCAGTTGAAGGAATTATCAACTAGCGAGAATTATCAAGGGCTCAATGACCTAGTGACCAGTCTTTCGAATGAAGAAATGATTTACATTTCACGCTATTTCTCAATCCTTCCACTTTTGATTAATATCTCTGAGGATGTGGATTTGGCCTATGAAATCAATCACCAAAACAATGTGGACCAAGACTATCTAGGAAAACTATCTACAACGATTAAGATGGTAGCTGAAAAAGAAAATGCAGCCGAAATTTTAGAAAAGTTAAATGTCGTTCCTGTCTTGACCGCTCATCCAACGCAAGTACAACGCAAGAGTATGCTGGACTTGACCAACCATATCCATACGCTTTTGCGCAAGTACCGTGATGTCAAACTTGGTTTGATTAATAAAGAAAAATGGCACACGGATCTCCGTCGTTACATTGAAATTATCATGCAGACGGACATGATTCGTGAGAAAAAATTGAAAGTAACCAACGAAATCACCAACGTGATGGAGTACTACCAAAGTTCTTTCCTGAATGCTGTTCCGCGTTTGACAGCTGAGTATAAAAAATTGGCTAAAGAACAAGGTATCGAGCTTGAGCATCCAAAACCAATTACCATGGGGATGTGGATTGGAGGAGACCGTGATGGAAATCCTTTCGTAACAGCGGAAACCCTCAATAAATCAGCCTTGACTCAGTGCGAAGTCATCATGAACTACTATGATGAAAAGATTTATAATCTTTATCGTGAATTTTCACTTTCAACCAGTATCGTGAATGTCAGCGACAAGGTTCGTGAGATGGCGCTGAAGTCACAAGATAACTCCATTTATCGCGAAAAAGAACTCTATCGTCGTGCCCTCTTTGACATCCAAGCTAAGATGCAGGCTACCAAGGCTTATCTCATAGAAGACAAGGATCTTCAGCCAAGATATGCCACTGCAGATGAATTCTATCAAGATTTGTTGGCCATTCGCGATTCTCTCCTTGAAAACAAAGGGGAATACCTGATTTCTGGAGAATTTGTCGAGTTGATGCAAGCTGTCGAAATCTTTGGTTTCTATCTTGCTTCTATTGATATGCGCCAAGATTCTAGTGTTCATGAAGCTTGTGTGGCAGAATTGTTAGCATCCGCAGGAATCAACGACCACTATAGCGATCTGTCTGAAGACGAAAAATGTGCCCTCCTCTTAAAAGAGTTGGAAGAAGATCCTCGTATCCTCTCAGCGACTCATGCTGAAAAGTCAGAACTGCTTGAAAAAGAACTCTCTATCTTTAAAGCTGCGCGCAAGTTGAAGGATAAACTGGGTGAAAATGTTATTCGTCAAACCATCATTTCTCACGCAACCAGTGTATCTGATATGTTAGAGCTAGCCATTATGCTTAAGGAAGTCGGCTTGGTGGATGCCCAAAAAGCCCGCGTTCAGATTGTTCCCCTCTTTGAAACAATCGAAGACTTGGATCACTCAGAAGAGACTATGAGAAGATATTTCTCTCTACCTTTGGCTAAAAAATGGATTGCTTCAAAAGACAACTACCAAGAAATCATGCTTGGCTACTCTGATAGTAACAAAGACGGTGGTTACCTGTCATCATGTTGGACTCTCTATAAAGCGCAACAACAACTGACGGCTATTGGGGATGAATTTGGCGTTAAGGTTACTTTCTTCCATGGTCGTGGTGGTACTGTGGGTCGTGGTGGTGGACCAACTTATGAAGCCATCACATCTCAACCGCTCAAGTCTATCAAGGACCGTATCCGTCTGACTGAGCAAGGAGAAGTCATTGGAAATAAATACGGAAACAAAGACGCTGCTTATTATAACCTTGAAATGTTGGTTTCTGCAGCCATTAACCGTATGATTACAAAGAAGAAGAGTGATACCAATACGTCAAATCGTTACGAAGCTATCATGGATCAAGTAGTGAACCGTAGCTACGATATCTATCGTGATTTGGTCTTTGGAAATGAACATTTCTATGACTATTTCTTTGAATCAAGTCCAATCAAAGCTATTTCAAGCTTCAATATCGGTTCGCGTCCAGCAGCTCGTAAGACCATCACTGAAATTGGCGGTTTGCGTGCCATTCCTTGGGTCTTCTCATGGTCTCAAAGCCGTGTCATGTTCCCTGGATGGTATGGTGTAGGATCAAGCTTTAAAGAGTTTATTGATCAAGATCCAAAGAATATCGAGTTCCTTCGTGATATGTACCAAAACTGGCCTTTCTTCCAATCTTTGCTTTCCAATGTAGACATGGTCTTGTCTAAGTCTAATATGAACATTGCTTTTGAATATGCCAAGCTTTGTGAAGACGAAGAAGTACAAGCTATCTACTACACTATTTTAGATGAATGGCAGTTGACTAAGGACGTTATTTTAGCTATCGAAGGTTATGACGAACTCTTGGCAGAAAACTCTTACCTAAAAGACAGTCTAAACTATCGTATGCCTTACTTTAATATTCTTAACTACATCCAGTTGGAGTTGATCAAACGTCAACGTCGCGGCGAATTGTCGGCAGATGAAGAAAAACTAATCCATACAACTATCAACGGAATTGCAACTGGTTTGCGTAATTCAGGCTGATATTCTACAAACTTCCTCTTTTTTCAAGGGGAAGTTTTTGAATTGTTTAAAAAATTCTAAAAATAGCCTTGACAAGTAGTTGAAAAATGATATAATTTAAACATTCAGAAAGTAATCATGCTCATTTTTTAGAGAGTCTGTGGTTGGTGAAAGCAGATAGATGAAATTGATGAAATTGGGCTGAATGTACTTAAGAATTTGAAATCATAAAAATTCGGTGAGCACACCTTACAGTGCAACTCGTTATTGCGAGAAAGAGCGATAGGAATATTCCTATAATTGAGGTGGCACCGCGCATCGACGTCCTCACACAAGTTTTTTGTGTGAGGACTTTTTCTATGGGGAGGAAAGATATTGGAATTTAAACGATGGCATCGCTTGATGATGTGATTTAAAAAGTTAAGGTAAAAGAATTAAGGAGAAAGAAAAATGAAAAATAAACGTTTGATTGGAATTGTCGCTGGATTAGCAGTATTGGTGGTGGCTAGCTTGATTTATTCATCTATGAATAAGCCATCAGCTAAGGAAGAGCAAAAGGTTGCTAAGGTTGGTGTCCTTCAATTTGTTAGTCACCCATCCTTGGACTTGATTTACCAAGGGATTCAAGATGGACTAGCTGAAGAAGGCTATAAAGACGATCAAGTAAAAATCGACTTTATGAACTCTGAAGGTGATCAGAGCAAGGTTGCAACCATGAGTAAACAATTGGTAGCAAATGGAAACGACGTTGTTGTTGGGATTGCAACACCAGCTGCTCAAGGACTTGCTAGTGCTACAAAAGACCTTCCTGTTATCATGGCGGCTGTAACAGATCCAATTGGTGCTAACTTAGTCAAAGATTTGAAAAAACCAGGTGGCAACATTACAGGAGTATCAGACCACAACCCAGCAGAACAACAAGTAGAACTTATTAAAGCTTTGACACCTGATGTTAAAACCATCGGAGCCCTCTACTCAAGTAGCGAAGATAACTCAAAATCACAAGTTGAGGAATTCAAGGCTTATGCTGAAAAAGCAGGTTTGAAAGTCGAAACCTTTGCCGTTCCATCAACCAATGAAATTGCTTCAACAGTCAATGTTATGACCAGCAAGGTCGACGCTATCTGGGTTCCAATTGACAACACCATCGCATCAGCCTTCCCAACAGTTGTATCAAGCAACCAAACAGCTAAAAAACCAATCTATCCAAGCGCAACTGCCATGGTAGAAGCAGGAGGTTTGGCATCTGTAGTAGTTGACCAACACGATCTTGGAGTGGCTACTGGTAAGATGATTGCTAAAGTTTTGAAAGGTGAAAAACCAGCTGATACGCCAGTTAATGTCTTTTCAACTGGTAAGTCAGTGATTAATAAAAAACTAGCGCAGGAACTTGGTATCACCATTCCTGAGTCCGTTCTAAAAGAAGCAGGACAAGTGATTGAATAAAGATAAAGGAGGAGCTGGACACATCTCCTCCCATTTTTACTAAAGAAAGAAATGAGTGAAAGATTATGATAGTATCCATTATTTCTCAGGGTATGGTCTGGGCGATTTTAGGTTTGGGAATCTTTATGACTTTTCGAATTTTGAATTTTCCAGATATGACTACTGAAGGTTCTTTTCCTCTTGGGGGAGCAGTAGCTGTAACCTTGATAACACAGGGAGTCAACCCATTTTTAGCAACCCTTGCCGCAGTAGGAGCGGGCTGTCTAGCTGGAATGGCGACAGGTCTCTTATATACCAAAGGAAAAATCCCAACTCTCTTATCAGGGATTCTGGTCATGACTTCCTGCCATTCCATCATGCTCATGATTATGGGGCGTGCCAATCTGGGGCTTCTTGGAACCAAGCAAATTCAGGATTTCTTGCCTTTCGATTCAGACCTTAACCAACTCCTGACTGGATTAATCTTTGTAGCTCTTGTTATTGGTCTCATGCTCTTTTTCCTTGATACCAAACTAGGTCAGGCCTACATCGCTACAGGTGACAATCCTGATATGGCTCGTAGCTTTGGTATCAATACGGGACGTATGGAACTCATGGGTTTGGTTCTCTCAAATGGGATTATCGCGCTTGCAGGGGCCTTAATTGCTCAACAAGAAGGATACGCGGATGTTTCTCGAGGAATTGGCGTGATTGTCGTAGGGCTTGCTAGCTTGATTATTGGTGAGGTTTTGTTCAAGAGTCTGACCCTGGCAGAGCGACTCATGACCATCGTCGTAGGGTCTATTGCTTATCAATTCCTCGTTTGGGGAGTGATTGCTCTTGGGTTTAATACAAGTTATCTTCGTTTGTACAGCGCCTTGATTTTGGCAGTTTGCCTTATGATTCCAACCTTCAAAAGCAAATACCTGAAAGGAGTCAAGTTTAGCAAATGACAGCAATTGTAGAATTAAAAAATGCTACTAAAGTCATCACGAATGGCTTTGATGAGGAAAAAATCATTCTGAATGATGTTTCTCTTGAAATTTTCGAACATGATTTCATTACCATTCTAGGGGGAAATGGAGCTGGGAAGTCAACGCTTTTTAACACTATTGCAGGTACCTTGCCTTTAACAAGTGGAAGTATCCGTATCATGGGGGAGGATGTGACGCATTTTTCACCTGAAAAGCGGGCTAAGTACTTGTCTCGTGTCTTTCAGGATCCTAAGATGGGTACGGCTCCTCGTATGACGGTGGCGGAAAATCTTTTGATTGCCAAGTTTCGTGGTGAGAAGAGAGGACTCCTTCCTAGAAGGCTATCAAGTCATCGGGGAGAGTTTCAGGCTACCATTGAAAAAGTGGGAAATGGTCTTGAAAAGCATCTAGATACTCCGATTGAGTTTCTTTCAGGTGGACAACGTCAGGCCTTGAGTCTCTTGATGGCAACCTTGAAGCGACCAGAGTTGCTCTTGTTGGATGAACACACAGCAGCCCTTGACCCAAAAACAAGTGTGGCCTTGATGGAATTAACAGATGACTTTGTCAGCAAAGATCATCTAACAGCCTTGATGATTACCCACCATATGGAAGATGCACTGAAGTATGGAAACCGTCTGATTGTCATGAAGGAAGGTCGCATCATCCAAGACCTCAATAAAGAAGAAAAAGCTAAGATGAAAATTTCAGACTACTATCAATTATTTGAATAGATGAGTGAAGTAACCATCAAAAAATAGTGAAAATTAACTTAGAAACATGGAAGTGTTTCTGAGTTTTTTATCACCTCTTTCTATCTAGAAAAATAAGGCAAAGAGAATTACGGAAAGCGTATGAAATGGTTTACTTTTTTTCAGAAATGAGCTATACTAGTTTACGTGAAACTATGATAAGATGGAGGTATTGTGTATGGTTGACAAGCAAGTCATTGAAGAAATCAAAAACAATGCCAACATTGTGGAAGTCATAGGTGATGTGATTTCTTTACAAAAGGCTGGACGGAACTATTTAGGGCTCTGTCCTTTTCATGGTGAAAAGACCCCTTCTTTCAACGTTGTGGAAGACAAGCAGTTTTATCACTGTTTTGGCTGTGGTCGTTCAGGAGATGTCTTTAAGTTTATCGAAGAATACCAAGGTGTGTCCTTCATGGAAGCCGTTCAGCTCTTAGGAGAGCGCGTCGGTATTCAACTAGCTACGCCGGTACAGTCTCGTCCCCAACAAACTTCCCCTCATCAAGCTCTATACGATATGCATGAAGAAGCTGCCCGTTTTTACCATGCCATCCTCATGACGACAAAGATGGGAGAAGAAGCAAGGGCTTATCTCTACAAACGCGGATTGACAGATGATGTTCTGAAGCACTTCCAGATTGGACTAGCTCCAGCAGAGAGAACTTATCTCTATCAACGTTTGGCTGACAAGTTTGAGGAAAAGGATTTATTGGATTCGGGCTTGTTTTATCTGTCAGATGGTAATCAATTTTATGATACTTTCTTTGGACGGATCATCTTTCCTTTGACCAATGACAAGGGACAGGTCATTGCCTTTTCAGGTCGTATCTGGCAAGAAACGGATAGTCAGACTGCCAAATATAAAAATAGTCGCTCGACTGCAATTTTTAACAAGAGTTATGAATTGTATCATTTGGACAAGGCAAAAAAGGGAACAGGTAAAAATACAGAACTCTACCTGATGGAAGGCTTCATGGATGTGATCGCAGCCTACCGTGCTGGTATAGAAAATGCTGTGGCTTCTATGGGGACAGCGCTGAGCAAGGAGCATGTTGATCACCTCAAACGCTTTACCAAAAAAATTGTTCTCAGCTATGATGGCGACAAAGCAGGGCAGGCAGCAACAGCCAAGGCTCTAGAGGAGTTAAAAGACTTTTCAGTGGAGGTTGTTCGGGTACCTGATGCCATGGACCCAGATGAGTATTTGCAAAAGAATTCTGCTGAAGACCTGGCTTACCTCTTAACAAAGACTCGGATCAGTCCTATAGAGTTCTATATTCACCAACTCAAGCCTGAGAATAGTGATAACTTGCAAGCGCAAATCGAGTTCATTGAAAAGATTGCGCCCTTAATTGCCAAAGAAAAGTCGATCACCGCCCAGAATTCCTATATCCACATTCTGGCGGATAATCTACCTTCCTTTGATTACCAGCAAGTAGAACAGATTGTAAATGAAAGTCGGATTGTTCAAAGGCAGGAGAGGGTAAAGGAGCAACCTCCAGCAGCGATTACTTTGCCTGTGACGCGGCAACTGACAGCAGTTATGAGAGCAGAGGCTCATCTCCTTTATAGGATGGCTGAGAATCCAGTTGTTTTAAATGACTACCGATTAAGAGAAGATTTTTTCTTTGATACCCCAGAATTTCAAATTCTTTACGAATTATTAAGTGTAGAGGGAGAAATCGGATCAGAGGAACTGTCTCATCAGACTCCTGAGGTTGAAAATGCCTGGTACCATGTTCTTGGTCTAGATTTGCCAGCTGAGATGTCGCCTCAAGAACTTTCTGAAGTCGAAGAAACTCGTAACCGTGCCCTCCTCAGCAAGGACAATTTAAGGATTAAAAAGAAAGTGCAGGAGGCTAGTCATGTAGGAGATACAGACACAGCCTTGGAAGAATTGCAACGATTGATTTCCCAAAAGAGAAGAACGGAGTAATAATGGCAACAAAACAAAAAGAAGTAACCACATTTGATGTGCAAGTAGCGGACTTTATCCGTAACCACAAAAAAACAGGAACAGCAACAGATGATGAAATCAATTCAAGTCTGGTTATTCCTTTCACCCTCGATGCAGAAGGCATTGAAGACCTTTTGCAACGGATTCAGGATGCTGGAATTTCTATCACAGACAACGAAGGAAATCCAAGCGCGCGTGTGCTTAGTGCAGAAGAAGAACCAGAACTCAGTGATGAGGACTTGATTGGCTCAACTTCTGCCAAGGTTAATGACCCAGTCCGTATGTATTTGAAGGAAATCGGGGTCGTTCCTCTCTTGACCAACGAAGAGGAAAAAGAATTGGCTCTAGCAGTTGAGGCTGGTGATATTGAAGCCAAACAACGTCTTGCAGAAGCCAACCTTCGTTTGGTGGTTTCGATTGCTAAGCGCTACGTAGGGCGTGGCATGCAGTTTCTGGATTTGATCCAAGAAGGAAACATGGGCTTGATGAAGGCTGTTGACAAGTTTGACTATTCAAAAGGATTTAAGTTTTCTACGTATGCAACTTGGTGGATTCGTCAGGCAATCACTCGTGCCATCGCTGACCAGGCCCGTACTATTCGTATCCCTGTCCACATGGTAGAAACCATTAACAAGCTTGTCCGTGAACAGCGTAATCTCCTTCAAGAATTGGGACAAGATCCAACTCCTGAACAAATCGCTGAGCGTATGGATATGACACCTGACAAGGTCCGTGAAATCCTAAAAATCGCTCAAGAACCAGTATCACTTGAAACACCGATCGGTGAAGAGGACGATAGCCATCTTGGGGACTTTATCGAAGACGAAGTGATTGAAAATCCAGTAGACTACACAACTCGTATCGTCTTGCGTGAGCAGTTGGATGAAGTCTTGGATACTCTTACAGACCGTGAAGAAAACGTCTTGCGCTTGCGTTTCGGACTAGATGATGGAAAAATGCGTACTCTTGAAGATGTTGGTAAAGTCTTTAACGTGACTCGTGAGCGTATCCGTCAGATTGAGGCCAAGGCTTTGAGAAAATTGCGCCAACCAAGTCGCAGCAAACCCCTTCGTGATTTTATTGAAGACTAAGAGTGAGGAATAACATGGCTTATACAGAAGAGCAAATTGAAACGATCAAAACACGCATTTTAAATGCTTTGGAAGAAGTCATCGACCCTGAGTTGGGGATTGATATTGTCAACCTAGGTTTGATTTATGAAATTCGTTTTGATGGTGAAACAGGTCACACTGAAATTGATATGACCTTGACAACTATGGGCTGCCCACTGGCTGACCTTTTGACAGACCAGATACATGATGCGATGACAGATGTGCCTGAGGTAACTAATACCGAGGTCAAATTGGTCTGGTATCCAGCTTGGACAGTTGAAAAAATGAGCCGATACGCGCGTATCGCTCTAGGAATTAAATAAAGACTAAGAAAAATGCGAGAGACGATTGGAAAATAGGGTAATTTTATCCTTTTTCCTTTGGTCTCTTCTTTCTTTTGCTGATTTTCTGGAAATAAAATGGTATAATGAAAGGTATGGAAAACGAAAAATTGCGTATTAATATGCTAAGTTCAAGTGAAAAAGTAGCTGGTCAAGGAGTGTCAGGAGCTTATCGAGAATTGGTTAGTCTCCTTCACCGTGATGCCAAAGATCAGTTGATTGTTACAGAGAATCTTCCTGTAGAAGCGGATGTAACTCACTTTCATACCATTGATTTCCCCTATTATTTATCTACTTTCCAAAAGAAACGCTCTGGGAGAAAAATTGGCTATGTGCATTTTTTGCCTGATACGCTTGAGGGGAGTTTGAAGATTCCATTTTTCCTAAAAGGAATTGTCAAACGCTATGTTTTTTCCTTTTACAACCGAATGGAACACTTGGTGGTGGTCAATCCCATGTTTATCGAGGATTTAGTGGCTGCTGGTATTCCGCGTGAAAAAGTAACTTATATTCCAAATTTTGTAAACAAAGAAAAATGGCATCCATTACCAGCTGAACAGGTTGCACAACTCCGGAAGGAAATGGATCTTGCGGAAGATCAGTTTGTCGTAATCGGTGCGGGTCAGGTTCAGAAACGTAAAGGAATTGATGATTTTATCCGTCTTGCTGAGGAATTGCCAGAAATTACCTTTATCTGGGCAGGTGGTTTTTCATTTGGTGGGATGACAGATGGTTATGAACGCTACAAGAAGATTATGGACAATCCACCAAAAAATCTTATTTTCCCCGGAATTGTATCACCGGAACGGATGCGGGAATTTTACGCTATGGCGGATCTATTCTTGCTACCAAGTTACAATGAATTATTCCCTATGACCATCTTAGAGGCAGCTAGTTGTGAAGCACCGATTATGCTAAGGGATTTAGATCTCTATAAGGTTATTCTCGAAGGGAATTATCGTGCTACAAGTGATGTTTCCGAGATGAGAGAAGCTATTCTCGAATACAAAGATCATCCTGAAAAGTTGAAAGACTTGAAAGAAAAAGCTCGCGAAATCTCCAAAGAGTATTCTGAGGAGCATTTACTGGAAATCTGGTTAAAATTTTATCGAGAACAGGCGGCTTTGGGCAAAAAGTGAGGTAATTTATGCGAATTGGTTTATTTACTGACACCTATTTTCCTCAGGTTTCTGGGGTTGCGACTAGTATTCGAACCTTGAAGACAGAGCTTGAGAAGCAAGGACATGCAGTTTTTATCTTTACAACAACAGATAAAGATGTGAACCGATACGAAGATTGGCAAATTATCCGAATTCCGAGTGTTCCCTTCTTTGCATTTAAGGATCGACGTTTTGCTTATCGTGGCTTTACAAAAGCGCTTGAAATTGCTAAACAGTATCAGCTAGATATCATTCATACCCAGACAGAATTTTCACTTGGTTTGTTAGGGATTTGGATTGCGAGAGAATTGAAAATTCCTGTTATTCATACCTACCATACCCAGTACGAAGATTATGTGCATTACATTGCTAAGGGCATGCTGATTCGGCCTAGTATGGTAAAATATCTGGTACGAGGCTTCCTTCACGATGTTGATGGAGTGATTTGCCCTAGTGAGATTGTTCGGGACCTTCTCTCTAAGTACAAAGTCAAGGTTGAAAAGCGTGTCATCCCAACTGGTATTGAGTTAGCTAAATTTGAACGACCTGAGATTAAAGAAGAGAATTTAGCTGCACTTCGATTTAAACTTGGGATTAAAAAAGACGAGAAAATGTTACTAAGTCTTTCTCGGATCTCCTATGAGAAGAATATCCAAGCGGTGCTGGTCGCCTTTGAGCAGGTTTTGAAAGAAGAAGACAAGGTGAAACTGGTTGTTGCTGGTGACGGTCCTTATTTGGACAGTCTGAAAGAACAAGCCGTCCAGTTACAAATTCAAGATCAGGTGATTTTTACTGGTATGATCGCCCCAAGTGAAACAGCCTTGTACTATAAGGCGGCAGATTTCTTTATCTCTGCATCCACTAGTGAAACCCAAGGGTTGACTTATCTAGAGAGTCTAGCTAGTGGAACGCCTGTCATCGCTCATGGCAATCCTTATCTGGATAATCTGATCAATGACAAGATGTTTGGAACCCTTTACTATGGAGAAAAGGACCTTGCAGGTGCCATCTTGGAGGCTTTGATTGCCACTCCAGATATGGATGAGCAAAAGTTGGCTGACAAGTTGTATGAGATTTCGGCTGAGAATTTTGGGAAACGAGTTCACGAGTTTTACCTTGATGCCATTATTTCAAATAATTTTGAACAAGAATTGCTTGATGGAGAGCCTATTAGTCAACGTTTTTTAAAAACTATTTTATATCTCCCTCAACAAGCAGTCAGCGCCCCTGTAAAAGAATCTAAACGCATTCTGAAGGCGTCTAAAAAGCAGTTGTCCAGTATGCGAGACTACTGGAAAGATTGACAAAAAGTAAAAAAGGAGGAATAAAAGATGGCGAAAAAATTTATGAGAAGTGGCAAAGATCAGAAAATTGGAGGCGTTTGCGCCGGTGTTGCCAACTATTTTGATATTGACCCCACTATTGTCCGAGTGATTTGGGGAGTTCTAGCCTTTTGTTATGGAGCAGGGGTTCTTGCTTACTTGATTTTGTGGGCGATTGCACCTGTTTCTACAGAATATTAAATTAAAATTATAGAGTGAAAAGGAGAAACTATGGCTTTTGGAGATAACGGAAAACGTAAAAAAACATTGTTTGAAAAGGTGACACTTGTTATCGTGCTCATCATGTTGTTTGTAACCCTTGCTGGTATCTTTGCAACTGCGCTTGGAGCTTTTAGCAGATTCTAAGCAAGTTGTTTAGACAGAAACAATAACTAATGACTGGGATTTCCCAGCCTTTTTAAAGTGAGAAGAAAATATGAGTATGTTTTTAGATACAGCCAAGATTAAGGTCAAGGCTGGTAATGGTGGCGATGGCATGGTTGCCTTTCGCCGTGAAAAATATGTCCCTAATGGCGGTCCTTGGGGTGGTGATGGTGGACGTGGAGGTAACGTTGTTTTCGTGGTAGACGAAGGCTTGCGTACCTTGATGGATTTCCGCTATAACCGTCATTTCAAGGCTGACTCTGGTGAAAAAGGGATGACCAAAGGAATGCACGGTCGTGGTGCAGAAGATCTTCGTGTTCGCGTACCACAAGGAACTACTGTTCGTGATGCGGAAACAGGTAAAGTCATTACAGACTTGATTGAACATGGTCAAGAATTTATCGTGGCTCATGGCGGTCGAGGTGGTCGTGGAAATATCCGTTTTGCCACGCCAAAAAATCCTGCACCTGAAATCTCTGAGAATGGAGAACCAGGTCAAGAACGTGAGTTGCAACTGGAATTAAAAATTTTGGCGGATGTCGGCTTAGTCGGTTTCCCATCTGTTGGAAAGTCAACTTTGCTTAGTGTCATCACTTCAGCTAAACCTAAAATCGGTGCTTACCACTTTACGACGATTGTCCCTAATTTGGGTATGGTTCGTACGCAGTCAGGTGAATCTTTTGCAGTAGCAGATCTTCCAGGTTTGATTGAGGGAGCTAGTCAAGGTGTTGGTCTTGGAACTCAGTTTCTCCGTCATATCGAACGCACTCGAGTTATCCTTCATATCATCGATATGTCGGCTAGCGAAGGACGTGATCCTTATGAGGACTACCTTGCTATCAATAAGGAATTAGAATCCTACAACCTTCGTCTGATGGAGCGTCCGCAGATCATCGTGGCTAACAAGATGGATATGCCTGAAAGTCAAGAAAATCTTAAAACTTTCAAGGAAAAATTGGCAGCAAACTACGACGAGTTCGAGGAACTTCCAGCCATCTTCCCTATTTCTGGTCTGACCAAGCAAGGGTTGGCGACTCTTTTGGATGCTACAGCCGAGTTGTTAGACAAGACTCCAGAATTCCCGATTTATGATGAATCCGATATGGAAGAAGAGGCTTACTATGGCTTTGACGAGGAAGAAAAAGCCTTTGAGATTAGTCGTGATGATGATGCGACATGGGTACTTTCTGGTGAAAAACTCATGAAACTCTTTAATATGACCAACTTTGACCGTGACGAATCAGTCATGAAGTTTGCCCGTCAGCTTCGTGGTATGGGGGTTGACGAAGCCCTTCGTGCGCGTGGAGCCAAAGATGGTGATTTGGTTCGCATCGGTAAATTTGAGTTTGAATTTGTAGACTAGGAGATTGATATGGGAGATAAACCGATATCATTCCGAGATGCAGATGGAAATTTTGTTTCTGCAGCAGATGTGTGGAATGAAAAGAAACTAGAAGAATTGTTTAATCGTCTCAATCCTAAACGCGCTCTTCGATTGGCACGTACAAAGAAAGAAGAAACACAGTTAAAGAAATAAAAAATTCCCGTGATTTTTAATCACGGGATTTGTTTTATTCACTAAAGAAAAATGGTGGTGCATATTTTTTGAGACTTTCAAAACAAGCTTGCGCTTTTGTAGCATCTTCACAGATAATCATGCAGACATCGTCTCCACAAAGGGTTGCAACGATATCTGGAAAGGCCAAGGAATCAATTACAGATCCAAAAGATTGGGCTAAACCGGGTAAAGTTTTCAAAATAACTTGGTGTTGCACAGGACGCAACATAACAAGAGCATCTTCCATATAATTTTCAAGACGTTTTTCCCACTTGGAGATAGATCCTGTATTTAGCACATAATAAGAATGATCCTCTTCGCGCACTTTTGAAAGGTTCATGGTTTTGATATCGCGTGATAAGGTAGCCTGAGTAACTTGGATATCATTTTCCGCTAATAAGGCTTGTAATTCAGCTTGAGTATGGATTTTGTTTTTTGAAACGAGGGCGCGGATAAGTTGGTGTCTGTGTTCTGATTTGTTCATAAAGTAAGTACTCCTTTTACAAGGTACAGTAGCGTGGACTGAACGAAAACGTCAGTCAGGTGGTAGGCGGTATTGTCACGTATGATGATGTCAAAGTCAGTAGGATAAAGAACTAGACGGAGAGAATCTCCTTCTTTTAACTTGTCACTATTTTCGCGCAGATAAACTGGGTAGCAATCGGTTTATCTACATTGATGTTCTTTAATGACAGTGAATCATTCAATTTGGGTAGCTTTTTGTCACGGCTTGTTGTGAATTTACTATAAATGTTAATTCACAAAGATTTTTCAACATGTGGTCTAGTAGCGTTTATGATAAATGGTGACACATGTTGGTTAGGGGTGTTAGGATCTTTTTTCCAAGTTCTGTCTAGGGGCATTTAAAATGCTTTTAGATGAACTGTATTTGATACGAAGTTTATATTTGATTCGACTGTTCAAGTGGAAAACTTTGGTTATAGGAAGTTCAATGGTCAAATTCATTGACTTTTCCTTTGAAGACTTCCATATTGAAAGTCTGGTAGATTATACCTTTTGACAAGGTAGGATAAGACTAGACTGTGCTAAATCAACAGTCAACTGATAGTCTGTATTATCTCGAATTGTAATCTCAAAGTCTGTGGTGTAGAGAACCAAACGGAGAGTATCTCCTTCTTTAAGTTTGTAGATAGTTGGTTGAAGCTCTAGCTTGAAGTCCATCCATTCATTTAGTTGGATTTCTTCAATCGTCAAGAGATTGGTTCGATTTTGAAGATTAAGGTAGCCTTTGGTGATGACACGTTGGGCACTTGGGTTGAATGGCAGTTCACAGAGATTTTCTAACATGTGGTAACGACCATTATCGATGGTTCTAGCACTTAAAACAGCTGGATAAGGCTGCAGATATTTCTTTTGTCCAAGTTCTAACAGTTGGGCTGATAATAAGCCCTTGTTCGTACTCGATTTGACACGAAGTTTCAGCTCCACTCGCCCATTTAAGTGAATGTCTTGACTTACTGGAAGGTCAATGGTGATCTGATTAGCTTTTCCTTGGTAAAGTTCGGTGTTGAAAGTCTGGTAAGTCTTACCATAACGATCAAAATCTTTTTGATCATACTGGTTTTGAATCACTTTCTCTTCAGTTCCAAGAGAGAAGGTATGCAGTTCATCCTGCTTGCCAAAGTCATCAAGACTCTGCCATGTTTGCGGTTCGGAATTGTCCTGCCAGATAATAGTCGGAAGTTGATAACCTGAGTCAAGTCCTAACAATTTCTTACTTAACAAGGCATTCATGGACTCGCGGAAGTCGATCGACTGCCAGTTATTCATATAGACATGGGCACCATGATGGAAAAAGAGGTGCTTATTGATATGGCTAGGAAGGGCATGAAACATCTGGTAAACATGAAGAGGTTTGACGTTCCAATCCTGGGAACCATGCGTAAAGACGACCTCAGCTTGAACCTTGTGAGCATTGAGCAGATAGTTGCGGTCATGCCAAAACTGATTGTAGTCACCAGTCTTGCGATCGAGTTTCTCTTTAACCTTTTCTAAGTCTGTTTGATGAGCTTCATTGCCACGAATATAGTCACCGGCTTGGAGGTTGCGAGAGTAGGTCAGCTCAGCAAGTGAGTCAAAATCCTCACCTGGATAGCCCCCTGGGCTGGTCACTAGACCATTTTCCCGATAGTAGTTGTACCAAGAGGAGATACCTGCTTCAGCGATGATGACTTCTAAGCCATCAACACCAGTGGTGGCGAGACCATTAGACATGGTACCTAGATAGGAAATACCTGTTGTTGCGACTTTGCCGTTTGACCAGTCAGCTTTGACCTCACGATTCCGCGTGTGGTCCGTGAAAGCACGGCAACGGCCATTAAGCCAGTCAATCACATTTTTATAGGCCTCAATCTGCTGGTAGTTACCATTGGTCATGAGTCCTTGAGAATCTTTGGTTCCAACACCCGATACATAGAGATTGGCAAATCCACGTGGGAGGAAGTAGTCATTGAGTGTGTATGAGTTATTGATATGAGATAGCTTTTCTTCAGCTTCTGAGACGACTTCTGCTTGACCATGAGATTCGACTAAATTCAGCTTGGGCTCCTCAAGTTCAATGGTGTGGGGCGGTTTGACCTCAAGCACCCCTTCCATTTTGTAGAGAGCCTTGTCACTGGCTTTATCGTTGGTCCCTTGGTGGTAAGGGCTGGCAGTCATGACTGAAGGAATCTGTCCATCATAACGCGGGCGAATAATGCTGACCTTGACTAAGTCAGGGAGACCGTCGTTATCAGTATCCACACGACTCTCGACATACACGACTTCACGAATGACATCATGAGTAGAGAAGGTTGCCAAGCTCTTACCGTTAAAGTAGTGGTAGTGATTGTCTTCTGAAATGAGTCCATCACTAACAAGTTGATCAATGAGCGTATTTCCTTTTTTCGTTCTCGTATTGAGTAACTGATAAAGATTTTCAATGAGATCCCCATAAACAATAGGAAAACCAGTTTCTTTACGAAACTGTTCGGCATCCTCAAAGTCAACAAGATAGCTAAATCCTAAAAGTTGAAAAACTACTGTGTAGAAAATCTCCGCAGTTAACTCACGGTCTGACTGGAAAAAGGTTACTAAATCTGTTTCTTTATCCGCAGCCAAAGTCGATAAGGCATAATCCGTGTCAGAATAAGTGAAAAAACTCCAACAAATGAAGTCTTCAAACTGTCTTTTTAAGGACAGTTGGGGTGACAGCTTTAGACCAAGACCTTCTAATTCTGCAAATCGTTGAGAACTAGTGGTTGGTTGATAGCTGAATTGATTAAAACGCATGTTTCTCTCCTTTGAAAACAGACTGGATTTATTATATCAAAAAAGAGGGAAAAATGGAATAAATAAACTTAAATGAAATAAATTTCTTAAACCAGCATATCTATTTAGTAAGTTATTATAAAATGCTGAATAAATACCATAGAAGTAAGCCTTTTTCTAGAGAATTTTATATGTAAAACTGCATATAACTCCTATCTTTATTATTCTTCGTTTGGTATAAATATATCTAAATTTACATTTAAAACTATTATATAATATTAATTTTATATTTTCTTCCTTTGAAAAATGAAGAATTTAACAGTAAGAAGAGAAGAAGTTTGGAACTGATGATATTGAAAAGAAAGTGCAGAGTTGCTTCAATATCCAGCTTAAAATGGTATAATAGTAGTAAAACGAAAGCAAGGAGGAGAAGAAATGATTGCACAGCTCGACACCAAGACTGTTTATAGTTTTATGGAAAGTGTGGTTTCGATTGAAAAATACGTACAAATGGCTAAAGAATACGGCTATTCTCACCTTGCTATTATGGATGTGGATAATCTCTATGGAGCTTATCATTTTCTAGAAGCAACTCGTAAGCATGGCATTCGACCTTTAATTGGTCTAGAAATGACCTTGGTCAAAGATGAGGAAAATATTTCTCTTCGTTTTCTAGCCCGATCCACTAAAGGTTATCAAGAGTTGATGAAGTTATCCACTTTAAAAATGACTGGACGGAAAAAATGGTCTGACTTCACCTCCCACCTCGAAGATGTGGCTATTGTTGTTCCCTATTTTAATGGGGTCGAACAGTTGGATTTTGGGGTTGATTATTTTATCGGTGTTAGTCCAGATACTCCTCAAGAAGTCTTTACCAGACCCATTCTTCCACTCTATCAAGTCAACTCTTTTGAAAAAGAAGACCTACAGGTTTTACAAATCTTGTCAGCAGTCAAGGACAATGTCAGCCTGAGAGAAGTAGATCTGCATTCACAACAGGGGATTTTTTTACCTGCCTCAGATTTGGAAGCACAGTTTAAAAATCGCTTCCCTCAGGCCCTTGCCAATCTCCAAGGTCTGATAGAGAATGTAAGCTATCAAATCGACCCAAGTTTAAAACTCCCTCGCTTTAATCCTGAAAGACCAGCGGTAGAAGAGCTTCGAGCAAGAGCTGAGCAAGGCTTGAGTGACAAGGGGCTAACCTCAGCTATCTATCATGAGCGACTGAATGAGGAATTAGCTGTGATTCATGATATGGGCTTTGACGACTATTTCCTTGTAGTTTGGGATTTGCTCCGTTTTGGACGTTCCCAAGGCTACTATATGGGTATGGGGCGTGGTTCTGCTGTTGGTAGTCTGGTGGCTTACTCACTGGATATTACAGGAATTGACCCGATTGAGAAGAGCTTGATTTTCGAGCGCTTTTTAAATCGTGAGCGTTACACCATGCCCGATATCGATATCGACATTCCTGACCTCTATAGACCAGAGTTCATTCGCTATGTTCGTGATCGCTATGGTAGTCAACATGTGGCACAGATTGTTACCTATTCGACTTTTGGAGCAAAACAGGCAATTCGTGATGTTTTCAAACGTTATGGTGTCCCTGAGTACGAATTAACCAATATTACGAAAAAAATCAGTTTTCGAGATACGCTAACGACAGCCTATGAAAAGAATTTACAGTTTAGGCAGGTCATCAATAGTAAGATTGAATATCAAAAAGCTTTTGAGATTGCTCGAAAGATTGAAGGGTATCCTCGTCAGACCTCTATCCATGCAGCTGGGGTCGTTATGAGTGACCAAGACCTGACGGACTATATCCCGCTCAAATACGGTGAGGATATGCTAATCACCCAGTATGATGCACATGCAGTTGAAGCTAATGGCCTTTTAAAAATGGATTTCCTCGGTTTACGTAACCTGACTTTTGTCCAAAAAATGCAGGAATTGCTTGCGGAGTCAGAGGGTGTTCATCTAAAAATCGAAGAGATTGATTTGGAAGACAAAGAAACTCTGGCCCTCTTTGCTGCTGGAAATACCAAGGGGATTTTCCAATTTGAACAACCTGGCGCCATTCGGCTCTTGAAACGAGTTCAGCCGCAAGTCTTTGAAGAGGTAGTAGCAACGACATCCCTCAATAGACCAGGTGCTAGTGATTATATTGATAATTTTGTCGCTCGTAAGCATGGTAAAGAAAAGGTGACGGTGTTAGACCCTGCCTTAGAAGACATCCTTTCATCAACCTACGGTATTATGCTCTATCAAGAGCAAGTCATGCAGGTAGCTCAACGCTTTGGAGGATTCAGTCTTGGTAAAGCCGACATTCTCAGACGTGCCATGGGTAAGAAAAATGCCAAAGAGATGCATCTGATGAAGGAAGATTTTATCACAGGAGCTATGAAATTGGGGCATACAGAAGAAAAGGCCAACCAAGTTTTTGCAGTGATGGAAAAGTTTGCAGGCTATGGATTTAACCGATCCCACGCTTATGCCTACTCAGCGCTGGCTTTCCAGCTTGCTTATTTCAAGACACACTATCCTGCTATTTTCTTTCAAGTTATGTTGAACTATTCTAGCAGTGATTACATTGTAGATGCATTGCAGATGGGCTTTGAAGTAGCTCCCTTAGCAATCAACAGCATTCCCTATCATGATAAAATTGCTAAGAAGAAAATCTATCTTGGTCTAAAAGCCATTAAGGGAATGCCAAGAGATTTGTCTTACTGGATTATTGAAAATCGTCCTTTCTCAAGCATTGAAGATTTTGTCACACGTCTTCCCAAGAATTACAAGAAATTGTCGCTTTTGACGCCTTTGGTTGAACTAGGACTTTTTGATGAATTTGACAAGAATCGCCAGAAAATCTTAGTGAACCTACCAAACTTATTTGTCTTTGTTGAGGAGTTAGGTGGACTCTTTGCGGATACAAATTATAGTTGGACTGAGGCTGATGATTTTACGGAGGCAGAGAAATTTTACAAGGAGCAGGAACTAATCGGGGTTGGTATCAGTGCTCATCCTTTACAAACACTTGCCAAACAGGCCCTATATCAGACAACCTCAATTGCTAATCTTATTGAGGGATCTCAGACAACTCTTCTAGTTGAAGTACAAAAAATAAAAGTGATTCGAACCAAGAAAGGCGAGAGTATGGCCTTTCTACAGGTTCACGACAGTAAGTCTAAACTGGATGTGACTGTATTTTCAGATCAGTATCGAAAATTCGCTTCCATCTTATCCGAGGGAAAATTCTACTATATCAATGGTAAAGTTCAATCCCGAGATGGTCGTCTGCAAATGATTGCACAAGATTTGAAAGAAGCAGTGGCGGAACGATTCTGGATTCAAGTTAAAAATCATGAATACGATAAAGAGATTTCAAATATCCTAGAACAATACAAAGGCCCAATTCCTGTCATTATCAGGTATGAAGAGGAACAAAAAACGGTTGTTTCTACACAACATTTTGTAAGAAAAGATTCTGCTCTAGAGGGAAAATTAGAGGGAATTGCTATGAAAACGATTTATCGCTAAAAATACGGAAAATAGAAGAATTTTCCAATTAATTGTGGTATAATCAGTAAGAATGTTAAAAGAAAAAGGAGCATAACCAAATGAAACGTATTGCTGTTTTAACCAGTGGTGGAGACGCCCCTGGTATGAATGCTGCCATCCGTGCGGTAGTTCGCCAAGCAATCTCAGAAGGAATGGAAGTTTTTGGTATCTATGATGGATACGCAGGTATGGTTGCCGGTGAAATTTATCCACTTGATGCTGCTTCAGTAGGAGACATCATTTCACGTGGTGGTACTTTCCTTCACTCTGCTCGTTACCCTGAGTTTGCACAACTTGAAGGCCAACTTAAAGGGATTGAGCAGTTGAAAAAACACGGTATCGAAGGTGTCGTTGTTATCGGTGGTGACGGTTCTTATCACGGAGCTATGCGCTTGACGGAGCATGGATTCCCTGCTATTGGGCTTCCAGGTACAATCGATAACGATATCGTAGGTACTGATTTCACAATTGGATTTGATACTGCAGTTACGACTGCAATGGATGCGATTGATAAGATTCGTGATACATCATCAAGTCACCGTCGTACTTTCGTTGTTGAGGTAATGGGACGTAACGCTGGTGATATCGCTCTTTGGGCAGGTATCGCAACTGGTGCTGACGAAATCATCATCCCTGAAGAAGACTTCAAGATGGAAGATATCGTTGCAAGCATCAAAGCTGGTTATGAATGTGGTAAGAAACACAACATCATCGTTTTGGCTGAGGGAGTTATGTCTGCCGATGAGTTTGGTAAAAAGCTCAAGGAAGCTGGAGACACTAGTGACCTTCGTGTAACTGAACTTGGACACATCCAACGTGGTGGATCACCAACCGCTCGTGACCGTGTATTAGCATCACGCATGGGTGCACACGCTGTTAAACTCCTTAAACAAGGAATCGGTGGTGTCGCTGTTGGTATCCGTAACGAAAAAATGGTTGAGAATCCAATTCTTGGAACAGCAGAAGAAGGAGCTTTGTTTAGCCTAACAGCTGATGGTAAGATCGTTGTTAACAACCCTCATAAAGCTGATCTTGAACTTTCTGATTTGAACAAGAGCTTGTCCTAATCAACTTTCATTAATTTGGTAACATGACCTTAAAAGGTCGAATTATATAAAGGAGTCACAAAAATCATGAACAAACGTGTAAAAATCGTTGCAACTTTAGGTCCTGCGGTTGAAATCCGTGGTGGTAAAAAATTCGGTGAAGACGGATACTGGGGTGAAAAACTTGACGTTGAAGCTTCAGCTCAAAATATTGCTAAACTGATTGAAGCAGGAGCAAACACTTTCCGTTTCAACTTCTCACACGGTGACCACCAAGAACAAGGTGAGCGTATGGCAACTGTTAAACTTGCTGAAAAACTTGCTGGTAAGAAAGTTGGTTTCCTTCTTGATACAAAAGGACCAGAAATCCGTACAGAATTGTTTGAAGGTGACGCAAAAGAGTACTCATACAAAACTGGTGAAAAAATCCGTGTTGCAACTAAACAAGGAATCAAATCAACTCGTGAAGTGATTGCTTTGAACGTTGCTGGTGCTCTTGACATCTACGATGATGTTGAAGTTGGTCGCCAAGTATTGGTTGACGATGGTAAATTGGGTCTTCGTGTTGTTGCTAAAGACGATGCAACTCGTGAATTTGAAGTTGAAGTTGAAAACGACGGAATTATCGCTAAACAAAAAGGTGTTAACATCCCTAACACTAAAATTCCTTTCCCAGCTCTTGCTGAGCGCGATAATGATGATATCCGTTTCGGTTTGGAACAAGGTATTAACTTCATCGCTATTTCATTTGTACGTACTGCAAAAGACGTCAACGAAGTTCGTGCAATCTGTGAAGAAACTGGTAACGGTCACGTTCAATTGTTTGCGAAAATCGAAAACCAACAAGGTATCGATAACTTGGATGAAATCATTGAAGCTGCTGACGGTATCATGATCGCTCGTGGTGACATGGGTATCGAAGTACCATTCGAAATGGTTCCAGTTTACCAAAAAATGATTATCACAAAAGTAAATGCAGCTGGTAAAGTCGCTATCACAGCAACAAACATGCTTGAAACTATGACTGAAAAACCACGTGCAACGCGTTCAGAAGTATCAGACGTGTTTAACGCTGTTATCGACGGAACCGACGCTACAATGCTTTCAGGTGAATCTGCAAACGGTAAATACCCACTTGAGTCAGTAACAACAATGGCTACAATTGACAAGAACGCTCAAACTCTTTTAAAAGAATACGGTCGCTTGTCGTCTGTTAACTTGTCACGTAATTCTAAGACTGAGGTTATGGCTTCAGCTGTTAAGGATGCGACAAACTCTATGAATATCAAGTTGGTGGTTACTCTTACTAAGACAGGTCACACTGCTCGTTTGATTTCTAAATACCGTCCAGATGCTGATATCTTGGCAATCACTTTCGATGAATTGACTCAGCGTGGTTTGATGCTTAACTGGGGAGTTATCCCAGTAACAACTGATCGCCCATCAAACACTGATGATATGTTTGATCTCGCTGAAAGAATTGCAGTTGAGCAAGGTTTGGTAGAATCTGGTGACGATATCGTTATCGTTGCAGGTGTGCCACTTGGAGAAGCTGTTCGTACAAACACAATGCGTATCCGTACAGTACGTTAATCTAACACAAAAACCTATCATTTCAGGCTGAAAAGCTTGAGTGATAGGTCTTTTTTTATCAAAATGGAATGGTATTTAGTAAATAGGAATGGGAAAAAACTGAAAATTATGGTATAATAGAACGAAAAGACCTTTTTAGTAAATTTTGAAAGAGTAAAACATGAGAAAAATTGTCATCAATGGTGGACGTCCATTGCAAGGTGAGATCACCATTAGTGGTGCTAAAAATAGTGTTGTAGCGCTTATTCCAGCTATTATCTTATCAGATGATATTGTCACTTTAGATTGTGTTCCAGATATTTCAGACGTTGCTAGTCTTGTCGAAATCATGGAAATTATGGGGGCGACTGTTAAGCGTTATGAGGATGTCTTGGAGATTGATCCAAGAGGTGTTCAAAACATTCCAATGCCTTATGGTAAGATTAATAGCTTGCGTGCTTCTTATTATTTCTACGGAAGTCTTTTAGGTCGCTTTGGTGAAGCTACAGTTGGACTTCCTGGTGGATGTGATCTGGGACCTCGTCCGATTGATCTTCACTTAAAAGCCTTTGAAGCCATGGGTGCTAAGGTCAGCTATGAGGGAGATAATATGAATTTATCTGCCCAAGGTAAGGGGCTTCATGGCGCAAGTATTTACATGGATACCGTTAGCGTTGGAGCAACGATTAACACCATGATTGCTGCGGTTAAAGCTAAGGGACGTACTGTCATTGAAAATGCGGCTCGTGAACCGGAAATTATTGATGTCGCTACCCTTTTGAACAATATGGGGGCCCATATTCGTGGTGCAGGAACTGATATTATCATTATTGATGGTGTCGAGAAACTTCATGGAACGCGTCATCAGGTTATTCCAGACCGTATCGAAGCTGGAACCTATATTTCACTTGCTGCAGCGGTAGGAAAAGGAATTCGTATTAACAACGTTCTCTATGAACACTTAGAAGGCTTTATCGCCAAACTAGAGGAAATGGGCGTTCGTATGACGGTCTCAGAAGACAGCATCTTCGTTGAAGAACAGTCTGATTTGAAGGCCATTAATATCAAAACAGCTCCCTATCCTGGGTTCGCAACCGATTTGCAACAGCCTATCACGCCACTTTTACTAACTGCTCAAGGTCGTGGAACCATTATTGATACGATTTATGAGAAACGTGTCAATCATGTCTTTGAGTTAGCAAAAATGGATGCGGATATTACGACTACAAACGATCACATTATTTACAACGGTGGTCGTAAGTTACACGGGGCAAGTGTAAAAGCTACAGACTTGCGAGCTGGTGCTGCACTTGTCATTGCTGGTTTGATGGCTCAGGGCCAGACTGAAATTACGAATATTGAGTTTATCCTTCGTGGCTACTCAGATATTATTGAAAAATTGCGTAGTCTTGGGGCAGATATTATACTCGTTGAAGACTAAGCCGTTGAGGTGATTATGAATATTTGGACCAAATTAGCAATGTTTTCTTTTTTTGAAACGGAGCGCTTGTATTTGCGTCCTTTCTTTTTTAGTGACAGTCAAGCGTTTTTCGAGATTGCTTCAAACCCTGAGAATTTACAGTTTATTTTTCCCAGCCAAGCAAGTTTGGAAGAAAGTCAGTACGCCCTTGCTAACTATTTTATGAAGAATCCTCTAGGTGTTTGGGCAATTTGTCTCCAAGGAAATCAGGAAATGATTGGTTCCATTAAATTTGAAAAGATTGATGAAATCAAAAAAGAAGCAGAAATTGGTTACTTCTTAAAAAAGGATTCTTGGTCACAAGGTTTTATGACAGAAGTGGTTACCAAGCTATGTCAGCTTTCATTTGAAGAATTTGGTTTAAAACAATTATCCATCATCACTCATTTGGAGAATCAAGCTAGTCAAAAAGTAGCCTTAAAATCGGGCTTTAGCCTCGAACGACAATTTAAGGGGAGCGATCGCTATACACGAAAAATGAGGGACTATCTTGAATTTCGGTATATAAAAGGAGAATTCAATGAGTAAACACCAGGAAATTTTGTCCTATCTGGAAGAGTTACCAATTGGGAAGAGAGTTAGTGTTCGCAGTATTTCCAATCACCTAGGTGTTAGTGACGGAACAGCCTACCGAGCTATCAAAGAAGCTGAAAATCGTGGAATTGTTGAAACTCGGCCACGTAGTGGAACCATACGAGTCAAGTCCCAGAAAGTGGCTATTGAGCGGCTTACCTATGCTGAAATCGCTGAGGTCACCTCATCTGAAGTTTTAGCTGGTCAGGAAGGGTTGGAGAGAGAGTTTAGCAAATTCTCCATTGGAGCTATGACAGAGCAAAATATCCTGTCCTATCTCCATGATGGTGGTCTTTTGATCGTAGGAGACCGCACTCGCATTCAACTTTTAGCCTTGGAAAATGAAAATGCAGTCCTTGTAACAGGTGGTTTTCATGTGCAGGACGATGTTCTTGAGTTGGCTAATAAAAAAGGGATTCCAGTTCTAAGAAGTAAACATGACACTTTTACAGTAGCGACCATGATTAACAAAGCCCTCTCAAATGTTCAAATCAAAACCGATATTCTGACAGTCGAAAAGCTCTATCGTCCCAGTCATGAGTATGGTTTTTTGAGAGAAACGGATACGGTCAAAGATTATCTAGACTTGGTCCGTAAGAACAGAAGTAGTCGTTTCCCAGTCATTAACCAACACCAAGTGGTTGTTGGAGTTGTTACCATGCGTGACGCAGGAGACAAGTCTCCCAGTACAACGATTGACAAGGTGATGACACGAAGTATCTTCGTAACAGGTTTAGCGACCAATATTGCCAATGTCAGTCAACGGATGATTGCAGAAGACTTTGAGATGGTTCCCGTTGTCAGAAGTAACCAAACCTTACTCGGTGTCGTAACACGACGAGATGTCATGGAAAAGATGAGTCGTTCCCAAGTTTCAGCTTTGCCGACTTTCTCCGAGCAAATCGGGCAAAAACTCTCTTATCATCATGATGAGGTCGTCATTACTGTTGAGCCTTTCATGTTGGAGAAAAATGGGGTCCTTGCTAATGGAGTCTTGGCTGAAATCCTCAACCATATGACCCAAGACCTCGTTGTCAATAGCGGACGTAATCTCATCATTGAACAGATGTTGATTTATTTCTTGCAGGCTGTACAGATAGATGATACTCTGCGGATTCAGGCTCGGATTATTCACCACACGAGACGCTCAGCTATTATTGATTATGATATTTATCATGGTCATCAGATTGTTTCAAAAGCAAATGTTACGGTTAAAATTAATTAGAATCTAGGAGAAAAAATGATAACTTTAAAATCAGCACGTGAAATCGAAGCCATGGACAAGGCTGGTGATTTCCTAGCAAGTATCCATATCGGCTTACGTGATTTGATTAAGCCAGGCGTGGATATGTGGGAAGTTGAAGAGTACGTTCGTCGTCGTTGTAAAGAGGAAAATTTCCTTCCTCTACAGATTGGAGTAGATGGTGCAGTCATGGATTACCCCTATGCCACTTGTTGCTCTCTCAACGACGAAGTAGCTCACGCTTTTCCACGTCATTACATCTTGAAAGATGGCGATTTGCTCAAGGTTGATATGGTACTGGGAGGTCCGATTGCCAAATCCGACCTTAATGTATCTAAACTCAACTTCAACAATGTTGAGCAAATGAAAAAATACACCCAAAGTTATACTGGTGGTTTAGCTGACTCATGTTGGGCTTATGCGGTTGGTACACCGTCTGAAGAAGTGAAAAACCTGATGGACGTGACCAAGGAAGCTATGTATAAAGGGATTGAGCAAGCAGTTGTTGGCAATCGTATCGGTGATATCGGTGCAGCCATTCAAGAATACGCTGAAAGTCGCGGTTATGGTGTCGTACGTGATTTGGTTGGTCATGGTGTTGGTCCAACTATGCACGAGGAGCCAATGGTTCCTAACTACGGTATTGCAGGTCGTGGACTCCGTCTCCGTGAAGGAATGGTACTAACCATTGAACCCATGATCAATACTGGAGACTGGGAAATTGATACAGATATGAAGACTGGCTGGGCTCATAAGACTATAGATGGCGGCCTGTCTTGCCAATATGAACACCAGTTCGTGATTACCAAAGACGGTCCAGTTATCTTGACTAGCCAAGGCGAAGAAGGAACGTATTAAAAAAAAGGAGCTTAGCTCCTTTTTTTGTGTCAACTTTAGTCAAAACAAATAAGCGTAGCAGACTTCTTACAAATTTATTCTTTTGTAGTAAAATAGGATTAGAATTTTGAGAAAGTAGGTAATTCGTTGGAGTCGATTATATTTCTAGTATCCGTTTTTTTAGCAGGTATTCTGTCCTTCTTTTCACCCTGCATCTTTCCTTTGTTACCTGTCTATGCTGGTATTTTACTGGATGATCAGGGAAATTCGAAAAGTTTTCGATTTTTTGGAAGAGACGTTGCATGGTCAGGCTTAATTCGGACATTGTGCTTTATTGCAGGAATCTCCCTCATTTTCTTTATTTTAGGATTTGGAGCTGGATTCCTAGGGCACATGCTCTATGCAGACTGGTTTCGTTATGCTATGGGCATAGTCATTATTCTCTTAGGGCTTCACCAGATGGAAATCTTGCATTTCAATAAACTGGAGATTCAAAAGACAGTCACCTTCAAACAATCCAAGTCTAATCACTATCTGTCAGCCTTTTTACTTGGGATAACCTTTAGTTTTGGTTGGACCCCTTGTATCGGACCAGTCTTAAGTTCAGTCTTGGCCCTAGCAGCTTCCGGTGGCAATGGTGCTTGGCAAGGAGCCGTGTTAACATTAGTATACACATTGGGAATGGCCCTTCCTTTCATTGTTTTGGCCTTGGCTTCGGGTTGGATTATGCCCTATTTTAGTAAATTAAAACCCCATATGATTTTACTAAAAAAAATCGGGGGAGCTTTGATTGTTTTGATGGGATTATTATTAATGCTAGGGCAGTTAAATGCCTTGTCAGGAATTCTTGGATAACAGGAGAAAAAATGAAAAAAGTTATTTTTGCTGGATTGAGCCTCATGTCTCTATTCTTGTTGATTGCCTGTGGTGAAAAAGAAACCAAACAGACAAGCACTCCAAAACAACCTGCTGTACAACAAATCGCAGTCGGTAAGGATGCGCCAGACTTCACCTTGCAGTCTATGGATGGCAAAGAAGTGAAGTTATCGGACTATAAAGGGAAAAAGGTCTATTTGAAATTTTGGGCTTCTTGGTGCGGACCATGTAAAAAAAGCATGCCTGAGCTGATGGAATTAGCTGCCAAACAAGATCGAGACTTTGAAATCTTGAGTGTCATTGCACCAGGTCTCCAAGGTGAAAAAACAGTTCAAGACTTTCCAAAATGGTACCAAGAACAAGGCTACAAGGATATTCCAGTTCTATATGATACCCAAGCAACTACCTTCCAAGCCTACCAAATTCGTAGTATTCCAACGGAATACTTGATTGACAGTCAAGGTAAAATCGGAAAAATCCAATTTGGTGCTATTAGCAACGCTGATGCAGAAGCAGCATTTAAAGAAATGAAATAAAGAAAAAATCGCGATTATTCGCGATTTTTTTTATAGTTTTTCATTGATGAAGCGGATAAATTGATTCCACCAAACCTTCAAAAAGAAGGCTTTTTCTACTTTCTTTTCAGAAACCATTTCAAAAGATGGTTTGTCGGGAGTGAGATAGCCCTGGCCGACCAAATCCTGATCATCATAGGTCAGAGTACCAACAACCTTGCCTTCTTCCAATGGAGCCATTTCTGATGTTGATTTCGGTGTGAATTGGAGGGCTGGTGTAGTACCGCTTCCGATGCGTTGGACGATGGAAATATCTGACTTAGCGACAGCTGTCACATTATCTTCTTTACCATCCAGAACTGTTACTTTACTATCGTTGTAAGCTTCACCTTTCTGAACGACAGTTTTTAAGGCAAAGTTTGCAGAAATATAATCTAAAAGTGCAGAAGTTGCAGTAAAACGCGCATAAGGGTTGGTATCTTGTTGATCTGCATTCAAAACAACCGTAATAATACGCATCCCTTTCTCAACAGTTGTTCCAACGAATGAAGCGCCAGCTTTATCAGTAGTACCTGTCTTTAGTCCATCGATACCACCACGATAGGCAGGCATTCCCTCCAACATATAGTTGGTTGAGTGGATTTCAAGCCCTGCAAAGGTAGAAGTTGGCTTTTTGGTGATTTCCAAAACTTGAGGATAATCTCGGATGAGGTTACGAGCGACGATTGCAACATCGTAGGCACTCAACTTGTTTTCATCGTCTTTCTTTGAACCAGGATAGATATTATCGCCAAGGGTCTCATTATTTAAACCAGTAGTGTTTACAATAGTTGCATCTTGAATTCCCCATTCAAGAAGTTTAGCCCTCATTTTGTCTACAAAGTCTTTCTCAGAACCAGCAATCTTTTCTGCTAGCGCAATCGCAGCACTGTTCGCACTGGATACCATTGTAGCCTCTAATAGTTGTTCAACAGTATAATTTCGAGCTTCCATAGGGACGTTACTCGCCTCAGAATTAGTTGTAAGTTTGTAAGGATAGTCCGAAATATCAACGGGTGTAGACAGGCTGATAGTTCCTTGTTCCAGAGCTTCATAGACCAAATAAACTGTAACCAGTTTGGTAATAGAAGCAATTTCTACAGGCTGATTTGCATCTTTTTCATACAGGATTTTTCCAGTTGTAGCCTCGACAGCAATGGCATGTTTAGCAGCAACATCAAACTCCTGAGCAGAAACAGTAGAAGCTGTTCCAAAAACAAAAAGTGTCATAAAAGATAAAATTATTTTTTTCATATTAGCTTTATTTTATCATAAAGAAAAAAAATATTCTCGGTTTTTTACTAAAGCCATCTTATCTTTTTCAGAAATATGGTAAAATAGAGAGAAGGAGGATACCTATGTTCCGTAGAAACAAATTATTTTTTTGGACAGCTGAAATTTTATTGTTAACACTGATTTTCTATCTTTGGAGAGAAATGGGAACCATCATTACTCCCTTCGTGACAGTTGTGAATACCATCATGATTCCATTTTTGCTTGGTGGATTTTTTTACTACATTACAAATCCAGTCGTTACTTTCTTAGAAAAGAGATGTAAAATCAATCGTCTAATTGGTGTCTTGGTCACTCTTTGTGCCTTGATTGGTGCTATCGTTGTAGGGGTCGTTTATCTCTTGCCGATTTTGATTAATCAGTTGACCAGCTTGATTATTTCTAGTCAAAACATCTATAGTAGACTACAAGATTTGATCATCGATTTGTCCATGAATCCAGTCTTCCAAAATATTGATATTCAACAAACAATTCAACAACTGAATCTCTCCTATGTGGATATCCTCCAGAATATCCTGAATAGCGTCAGCAACAGTTTAGGAAGCGTTCTTTCAGCCTTGTTTAGTACAGTTCTTATTCTCATTATGACCCCTGTATTCTTGATTTATTTCTTGTTGGATGGTCATAAGTTGCTACCAATGTTGGAACGTACCGTCTTAAAACATGACAAATTGAATCTTTCTAGCCTTTTAACCAATCTCAATACAACCATAGCGCGCTATATCAGTGGAATTGCGATTGATGCGGTTATTATTGGATGTTTAGCCTATATTGGCTATAGCGTTATCGGATTAAAGTACGCCCTAGTTTTTGCTATTTTCTCTGGAATCGCAAATTTGATTCCTTATGTTGGTCCAAGTATTGGCTTAATTCCAATGGTGATTGCCAATGTGTTCACGGATCCTCATCGTATGTTGATTGCGGTTGCTTATATGCTTATTATTCAGCAGATTGACGGAAATGTTCTCTATCCACGTATCGTTGGAGGGGTTATGAAAGTACACCCGATTACAATCTTGGTGCTCCTCTTACTGTCAAGTAATATCTATGGTGTCATAGGAATGGTCGTAGCAGTACCTACTTACTCTATTTTTAAAGAAATTACTAAGTTCCTAGCGAAATTATATGAAAACCATAAAGAAGCTAAGGAATTGGAAAAAACAGAATCAAATTAAAATCAGGGAGACCTGATTTTTTTGATGAAAAGACTATCTTCCAAACAAAATAAGTTTGAATTCATATTGCCATAAAGAAGCAGAAGAACAGGATTTGATAAGATTTAGATTAATTCACAAAATATGTGTAAAACACTTGCAATTTAGCAGAAATTTGATAAAATAGTAAGGAAAGTTAGACTGTATTGCCTACTGTCTATCTATAAAATATATTTTATTGGAGGCTTTTACTCAAATGGCAAAAGAAAAATACGATCGTAGTAAACCACACGTTAACATTGGTACTATCGGACACGTTGACCACGGTAAAACTACTTTGACAGCAGCTATCACAACTGTATTGGCACGTCGCTTGCCTTCAGCAGTTAACCAACCTAAAGACTATGCGTCTATCGATGCTGCTCCAGAAGAACGCGAACGCGGTATCACTATCAACACTGCACACGTTGAGTACGAAACTGAAAAACGTCACTACGCTCACATCGACGCTCCAGGACACGCGGACTACGTTAAAAACATGATCACTGGTGCCGCTCAAATGGACGGAGCTATCCTTGTAGTAGCTTCAACTGACGGACCAATGCCACAAACTCGTGAGCACATCCTTCTTTCACGTCAGGTTGGTGTTAAACACCTTATCGTCTTCATGAACAAGATCGACTTGGTTGACGACGAAGAATTGCTTGAATTGGTTGAAATGGAAATCCGTGACCTCTTGTCAGAATACGACTTCCCAGGTGACGATCTTCCAGTTATCCAAGGTTCAGCTCTTAAAGCTCTTGAAGGTGACTCTAAATACGAAGACATCATCATGGAATTGATGAACACTGTTGATGAGTACATTCCAGAACCAGAACGTGACACTGACAAACCATTGCTTCTTCCAGTCGAAGACGTATTCTCAATCACTGGTCGTGGTACAGTTGCTTCAGGACGTATCGACCGTGGTATCGTTAAAGTCAACGACGAAATCGAAATCGTTGGTATCAAAGAAGAAATCCAAAAAGCAGTTGTTACTGGTGTTGAAATGTTCCGTAAACAGCTTGACGAAGGTCTTGCAGGAGACAACGTAGGTGTGCTTCTCCGTGGTATCCAACGTGATGAAATCGAACGTGGACAAGTTATCGCTAAACCAGGTTCAATCAACCCACACACTAAATTCAAGGGTGAAGTTTACATCCTTACTAAAGAAGAAGGTGGACGTCACACTCCATTCTTCAACAACTACCGTCCACAGTTCTACTTCCGTACAACTGACGTTACAGGTTCAATCGAACTTCCAGCAGGTACTGAAATGGTAATGCCTGGTGATAACGTGACTATCGACGTTGAGTTGATCCACCCAATCGCCGTAGAACAAGGTACTACATTCTCTATCCGTGAGGGTGGACGTACTGTTGGTTCAGGTATGGTTACAGAAATCGAAGCTTAATTCGATTAAGTTCCCAGAAGAACAATTATTTAAGTCAGACACTAAAAGAATCTTGCCTTGCAAGGTTCTTTTTTCTTCTTCTATTTGAAGTGCTTCTACTCTAGCAGTATAATCGTTTTTTTGGTATAATAAAAGTTATGGAAATCGAAAAAACCAATCGTATGAACGCCCTTTTTGAATTTTACGCGGCGCTTTTGACAGACAAGCAGATGAACTATATAGAACTCTATTATGCTGATGATTATAGTCTTGCTGAGATTGCTGAAGAGTTCGGTGTCAGTCGTCAGGCTGTCTATGATAATATCAAGCGGACGGAAAAGATTCTAGAAGATTATGAGATGAAATTGCACATGTATTCGGACTATATTGTCCGCAGTCAGATTTTTGACCAGATCTTGGAGCGTTATCCCAAGGATGACTTTCTGCAGGAGCAGATAGAAGTTTTAACAAGCATTGATAATAGAGAATAAGAGGAAGAAAAATGGCATTTGAAAGTTTAACAGAACGTTTACAGAACGTCTTTAAAAATTTACGTAAAAAAGGAAAAATATCTGAGGCTGATGTCCAAGAAGCAACCAAAGAGATTCGTTTGGCCTTGCTTGAAGCCGACGTTGCTTTGCCTGTTGTAAAGGACTTTATCAAGAAGGTTCGTGAACGTGCAGTCGGACACGAGGTCATTGATACCCTCAATCCGGCCCAACAGATTATCAAAATCGTTGATGAGGAATTGACAGCTGTTTTAGGTTCCGATACGGCAGAGATTATCAAGTCACCTAAAATTCCAACCATTATCATGATGGTCGGTTTGCAAGGGGCTGGTAAAACAACATTTGCTGGTAAATTGGCTAACAAACTCAAGAAGGAAGAAAATGCTCGTCCTTTGATGATTGCGGCGGATATTTATCGTCCAGCAGCCATCGATCAGCTGAAAACACTTGGACAACAAATCGATGTTCCTGTCTTTGCACTTGGAACAGAAGTGCCTGCTGTTGAAATTGTTCGCCAAGGTTTGGAGCAAGCGCAAGCCAATCACAACGACTATGTCTTGATTGATACGGCAGGGCGTTTGCAGATTGATGAGCTTTTGATGAATGAGCTTCGTGATGTTAAAGCACTGGCTCAGCCAAATGAAATCCTGCTCGTCATTGATGCCATGATTGGTCAGGAAGCGGCCAATGTTGCTCGTGAATTTAATGCTCAGTTAGAAGTGACTGGGGTTATTCTTACCAAGATTGATGGGGATACTCGTGGTGGTGCAGCTTTGTCTGTTCGTCACATCACTGGAAAACCTATCAAGTTCACTGGTACGGGTGAAAAGATAACAGATATCGAAACCTTCCACCCAGATCGTATGTCAAGCCGTATCCTTGGTATGGGGGATATGCTGACCTTGATCGAGAAAGCCTCTCAAGAATACGATGAGCAAAAAGCCCTTGAAATGGCTGAGAAGATGCGCGAAAACACCTTTGATTTCAATGATTTCATCGATCAATTGGATCAGGTGCAAAATATGGGGCCAATGGAAGACTTGCTCAAGATGATTCCAGGTATGGCTAACAATCCAGCCCTTCAAAATATGAAGGTGGATGAGCGCCAGATTGCGCGCAAACGTGCCATTGTGTCTTCCATGACTCCTGAGGAGCGCGAAAATCCTGATTTGTTAAATCCTAGTCGTCGCCGTCGTATCGCTGCCGGTTCTGGAAATACCTTTGTCGAAGTCAATAAATTTATCAAAGACTTTAACCAGGCCAAACAGCTCATGCAAGGTGTCATGTCTGGGGATATGAACAAAATGATGAAGCAAATGGGAATCAATCCCAATAACCTTCCTAAAAATATGCCAAATATGGGAGGAATGGATATGTCTGCCCTTGAAGGCATGATGGGACAAGGCGGCATGCCAGATATGTCAGGTCTTGGAGGAGCTGGAATGCCAGATATGGGCCAGATGTTTGGTGGTGGACTCAAAGGTAAAATCGGTGAATTTGCCATGAAACAGTCTATGAAACGCATGGCCAACAAAATGAAAAAAGCTAAGAAAAAACGCAAATAAAAAAGGAAAGCAGAAGTGCTTTCCTTTTTGGTATAAAATATGTGCTTCCTATGATTAGGCAATTTTCTTAATTGAAAAATGACTAAATAGAAAGAGTGATTTCAAATCCTTGCATCCATTCGGATTTTACTGTGATTTCGATTTTTAAAGCATCTGCTAATTGTTTGACCAGATAGAGGCCCATGCCTGTTGATTTATTCCTTGTCTCTCCTGAATCACCTGTAAAACCTTTCTCAAAGATATGAGGGAAGTCACAAGCTTTAACTCCGCAGCCATTATCCCTAATAATCAGACTTGTACGTCCCTTGTCTTTTGATATATAAATATTGAGTTCGGGTTTGTCGGAGCTATATTTAATGGAGTTGGCTAGGATTTGAGAGAGGATAAATTCAAAACTGCGTTGATCGGTGTAGTAGTTTCCCTGTATATTTTCTAGCTGAATCGTAAAATTCTTTTCTTTAAGCAAGGGATCAAAGTTTTCCAAAAGATCCTGAATACACTCTTGGAGGTCGACATCTTCAAATAGAAAATCATTTTTTTCACTTTTAACCCTGTAATAGAATAGTATCTGTGATACATTTCCTTGGATTTGATTTTTTACATAGTCTAACTTAAAAGCTGTATTCTTTGGCAGCTGGTCACTTTGGTTATCCAAAAGGAGGGAAAGAAGCGATAGAGGGAGTTTGATTTCATGAGCCCATTTTTCAACATAGTCCTCGTACTCGGCTAGTAATGAGTTGAGTTTTCCTATTTCCGCCTGCCTTTGGTAAAGCGCATTTGCTATTTCTTTGATGCTTTCTTTCTCTGAGTCACTTGATAAACGCAATAATTCCAGCTCCGTATCCATCTTAGGATTGGCTATGAAAGCCTTATAAGTAGCTACTTTTTTTCTTTCTTTTCTTATAAGTAGGAATGATAGGATAAAAAAGAGAAGGACTGTAGCTATAAGATAGAGAAAGATGAGAGCTTGAAACATTCTCACATCTGAGAGCCAAAGCAGAATCGCTGTGAATAGATCAAATGCTAAAAGAACAAGTAACCAGGGCAGATAGGTAGCCAAATATTTAAGATTCTGTTTCATCTTGCCTTTCCTCTTCCAATTTGTAACCGATGCCTCTGACGGACTTGACTTGAAGCGCAATGCCAGCCTGTTTCATCACCTTTTTGAGCCTTGCAATATTTACTTGAAGAGCATTTTCATCGATGAACTCAGTTGTGTTCCATAGTTTCATACTTAGTTCTTCTTTTGTGACGACAGGAGCATTAGTAACCAATAAGGTTTCCAACAATTTCCCTTGATTTTGGGGGAGTAAAATCGAGTGTCCATTGATATAAAGGGTATAGGTCTGTCTATCCAGCAGAAAATTATCTTTTTCAAGTAGATTTTGTCTGCCTTCATAGCGTTTCAAGATATTTTCTATACGTGCCAAAAATCTTTCTTTCTTGAAAGGCTTTGTTAAGTACTCGTCTGCCCCTAATTTCAGGGCGTAGATTTCATCTTTTAATTGTTCACGAGAGGTGAGAATCAATATGGGCACAGAGCGTTTGGACTTGAGATTTTTACAAATTTGAAAACCTGTTTCTCCCGGCAAATTCAAATCCAGTATGATTAGATCCGTATCGTATTGCAGCACTTGCTGGCTTGTATCTTTGAAGTCAGTCAACTTATCAACTTGATAACCCGCTTTCTCTAACAAGATGACAATTTCATCTCGAATCAAGGCTTCATCTTCAATTACCAGAATATGCTTCATATCGGTTCCTCCTTTTCCTATTTTATTCTACCCTATTCTACCTTATTCTACCTTATTCTTCTCTTTTGGGTTCCATTAAGGACAACAAGTACTTGTTGCTATTTTTCTTTACAATTCTGATATAGATGACTTCAAATCCAGCTAACAGCAGTACTATCAGCATAGCTGTCATAAATTTCTGCCCCATGGCCATTCTTGCACTAGCCGGTACTATTCCTGTGAGGAGGGAGCTCACTCCGAAGCTACTACTGAGAAGTGCAAGGGCTATTGGCAGACCGAAATACCAGTTGATTTGTTTTTCTGACGATTTACAAAGAGTTTCGTAGTTAGCTCCAAGATGGATCAAGGTTTGATATCGTCTGTAGGATTGTCTTTGTCCCATCAAAAACTGGACGCCGATGATTGTATTTGCAACGACAAGGAAAATGATTGCCAGATAAATAGTAATATAGCTAGCAGAGATAATGTAAAATAATTGTCTTCCCATATTTTGTATATAACTTTCATAGCCAAGAGAAGTTTGATTCAGCTTTTCATTTGTATCTGAGATAGCTCTCATCAGGCCTTTTTCCTTGACTAGCTCAGGAGCCAAGATACCGCTGACATAGTTCGAATAGTGACCGTCTGTATAGTTCATAAAGACTTCATCTGTGACTATGAGGGCAACAGAGAGGGTGATTTCACGATCCGTTACAATCGGTAAAGACTGTACTTCGCCAATCAATTTTATATCATTTCCCATGACGTTGATTTGAGGATTTGTCTTTAGGACAGAGTTAACCAAGTTCTCATCAGGGAGAAAATCTTTTCCCATATACAAGTAGGCTTCCTTACTAGTTAATTCTAAAGGAGGGAGATTGGCAGCTTTTCTAAGTTCATTGTATTCGGAAACTGGTATGAGGTGGGAAGTAGTAGACTGTTTAAATCTTTGGAGCAAAATTTCCTTGTTCTTGCTGCCTTTTTGCTTTTTCAACTCATTGATGATCTCTTCGAAGGACACGGACTCGTTTTCTTTTGGTTTCCCGACTTTGATTTGTAGAATCTTTGAGAACTGTGATGCTAGTCCTTCTGCTTCAAGCTCTTTTTTAACTGTATTCACATCAAGATTTTCATCTGATTCTTGCTTGCTATCTCTAAATGTATAATCCAATACGTGGGTTTGATTGCCTGAATTGCCGCTTGCAATGGCAACACCTGCTCCAAAGAGGCATAAGGCAGAGAAGATTAAGAGGGAGCAGATGGCCAGTATAGTTGAGCGCTGGATAACTAATTCCTGAATCTGTCTAAAATTATAGGTATGGAGTTTTCGATTGCTACCAAGATTGACCAGAATGTCTATAAATAAACGCATACCAAAGAAGAGTAGGATAGTTCCAAAAGTTCCCAAGAGAACAGTGAAGCCCATGGTTATGACACTTTCCCAAGATCGTCTACTCATCCCCAAGTAATAGGCTGTTCCGAGAAGCAAGATTCCGAGGACGGAAGCAAGAAGGTATACCCCCTTGGGAAGTAGTTTCTTCATTCCAGAAGGAGAATAGGCAAGAAGATCTCCGATTTCCTTATTGGCTGTTTTTGCACTTAAAAGAACAAAGACGACTAATTTAACAGCTAGGAAGCCGATGACTGTATAGAGTAGAGCTGTAGTAGATAGAGAAAATTGATGTTCAATAATCCCTAGTCCCACAATTTTAGCGGTTATTAGGCTGATTAGTTCTGAAATCAAGATAGAAATTGGAAGGCCGATTCCAAGAGCAAGGACACTGTTTCTCAAATCCTCGAGCAGGAGTAGCAACAACAGTTTGCTTCTTCGCATTCCCAGTGTGAGATAGACACCAAATTCATGTTTTCTCCTTTCCATCTGCATACTGCTTGCGAAGTAGACTAGAAAAAAGAGAATAAAGAGCGTTGCTACATAAAGAATGGGAATCATGCTAAAGAGTTTATTTACAGCATCACTTTCTATTTGTTTGAGAAAGATCATTACATCTTGATGAGACAAAGAAAGGATGATGTAAAAGGAGATAATAGAAAGAACCATGGAACTGAAGTACAAGCCATTATTCTTTCGATCTCTCTTGCTATTTCTTGAGACTAATTTAGAAAACATTGCCATCACCTCCAGCTAGGGTTGCCATAACCTTTAGTATTCTGTGGTAGAAGTCTTCTTGACTTTCTCTTGGATAATCGCGACGGATTTCATGGAATAGTTTTCCGTCTTGGATAAACAAGATGCGGTTGCAAAAGCTGGCTGCGACGGAATCGTGGGTCACCATGAGAATGGTGGTTTCTTCCACTTGATTCATTTCGGATAATTTTTGCATCAAAATGGTCGCATTTTTTGAATCCAAAGCTCCTGTGGGCTCGTCCGCAAATACAATCTTAGGGTCTAAAATTAAGGCGCGCGCAGCAGCTACCCTTTGCCGTTGACCACCTGATAATTGAGAAGGGAACTTATCCAGAAGTTCAGAAATATCCAGATATTGGGAAAGTAATTCTAACCGAACCTTGCTTTCGTCGGCATCGATCTTGTGCAAAGACAAGGGGAGTAAAATATTTTCTTTGGCTGTAAGATTGTCCAAAAGCTCAAAATTCTGGAAGAGATAGCCAATTTCCTTGCCACGATAATCAGATAACTGACTACCTTTTAATTGGCCTAAATCTTTTTCTTGCATTTGAATAGAGCCGTCAGTTGGCTTGATGATTGTGGCGAGACAGTTAAGAAGGGTTGTTTTCCCAGAACCGCTACTCCCCATAATTCCTAAGAACTCACCTTTTACAACTTGAAAAGATATGCCGTTCAAGGCCTTGGTGCTATTCGGCTCTTTCCCATAATGCTTTGTTAATGATTCTACTCGTAAAATTGTTTCCATGTGAAACACCTCCATCTTTTGTTACTTTCATTATAGTATGAATCAGAGTAGAATAACACTTACGGATGATGTAAGAAATCTTTATCGTTGACTTCTATGGTCAGTTTATTGGACTTATACTTACTATATTATAGCATGATTTTAGGGATTTAAAAAGGGGAGTTGAAGCTCAAGGACTTTCCATATTACAAGAATTTCTGATTTTGAAAATATGAAAGAAAAAGCCTTAGAAACATTGATTTCTAGGGCTTTTTAAAATCATTAACTTTATTCCCACTCAACTGTTGCGGGTGGTTTGCTTGTAATGTCGTAGACGATACGGTTAACGTGATCCACTTCATTTACGATACGTACAGAAATCTTTTGAAGGACATCCCAAGGAATTTTGGCAAAGTCAGCTGTCATACCATCGATAGAAGTGATTGCACGAATGGCGATTGTGTAGTCATAAGTACGACCATCACCCATAACACCGACTGAACGAACGCCTGTGTTGACAGTGAAGTATTGCCAGATATCGCGGTCAAGACCAGCTTTAGCGATTTCTTCACGAAGGATAGCATCAGACTCACGGACAGTTTCTAGTTTTTCTTCAGTGATTTCACCCATGACACGAATCGCAAGTCCTGGTCCTGGGAATGGTTGGCGCCATACAATGTGGTCTGGCATACCAAGCTCTGTACCGAGGGCACGGACTTCGTCTTTATAAAGAGTGTTCAATGGTTCAATCAGTTCAAACTGCATGTCTTCTGGAAGACCACCAACGTTGTGGTGTGATTTGATGGTTTGAGCAGTATCTGTACCAGACTCAATCACGTCAGTGTAAAGCGTTCCCTGAGCAAGGAATTTTACATCTTTTAGCTTGCTTGCTTCGTCATCAAAGACATAAACAAATTCGTTACCGATGATTTTACGTTTTTGCTCAGGATCAGAAACACCTGCAAGTTTGTCAAGGAAGCGTTTTGCAGCGTCTGCTTTGACGATATTCAAACCGAACTTACCACCAAGCATGTCCATAACTTGGTCAGCCTCTCCCTTACGGAGAAGACCGTGGTCTACAAAGATACAGATCAATTGATCACCGATCGCTTTTTGAAGAAGAACACCAACAACAGAAGAGTCAACACCACCTGATAGACCTAGAAGAACACGCTTGTCACCTACAGTTTCACGGATTTTCTTAATCTGCATGTCGATGAAGTTGTCCATTGACCAGTCGCCTTTAGCCTTACAGATGTTAAGGGCAAAGTTGCGAAGGATATCATTTCCGTATACAGAATGGCGCACTTCTGGGTGGAATTGGATACCATAGATGTGCTTGTCAGGGTTTTCAATAGCTGCATAAGGACAGTCAGCAGAAGTGCCAGTACGAACAAAATCAGCTGGAATCTCTGTAACAGCATCGCCATGGCTCATCAAAACAATCTGTTCTTCAGGAGTCCCTTCAAAGAGGGCAGAAGTAGTATGAGTAAGTGGTGATTGGCCATACTCTCGGTTACCAGCATCACCTGCAGGAACAACTTTTCCACCAAGTTTATGAGTTAAAAGTTGCATACCATAGCAGATTCCCAAAATTGGAATGCCAAGTTCAAAAATTTCTGGGTCAATATCAAATGAACCATCTTCATATACAGAGTTTGGTCCACCAGAGAGGATGATCCCTACAGGGTTAATCGAACGAACCTCTGCAGCTGAGATTTTGTGACTTTTTAGCTCTGAAAAAACACCAATTTCACGAATACGGCGTGAAATCAGCTGGTTGTATTGGCTACCATAGTCCAGCACGATGATTTTTTCGACATCTTGCAAATCAGTTGAAATGTTGCTCATCTTTTTCCTTTCTCAAAAGAAATATCTTTTTCAATATTCTATCACAAATAGGGGCGAATTACCAACTAAACAAGGCAAAGTTTGACTTTTTCTTAGCAAATACGGTACAATGGAGAAAATAAAGAAAAGAAGAGAGAATCATGTTACCAGCTTATATGAAAATCCACGATCAGATCAAAAAGGATATAGATGAGCATCATTGGAAAATCGGAGAGAGACTTCCAAGTGAGCGAGATTTAGCGGAACAGTTTCAAGTTAGCCGGATGACATTACGCCAGGCTATCTCTCTCTTGGTTGAGGAAGGAGTTTTGGAGCGTCGAGTAGGAAGTGGAACCTTTGTCTCTAGCACTCGTGTCCAAGAAAAAATGCGGGGGACAACCAGTTTTACGGAGATTGTCAAATCTCAGGGGAAAGTTCCTTCTAGTCAACTCATTTCTTACAGAAGAACCATTCCAAATGAGCAAGAGGTCGCTAAGCTAGGGATTACTCCGACAGAGAATATTATCCGCATGGAACGGGTGCGTTACGCTGACCAAGTTCCGCTAGTCTATGAAGTCGCATCCATTCCTGAGAAATTTATTAAGGATTTCAAAAAAGAAGAAATCACCAGTCATTTCTTCCAAACCTTGCAGCAACATGGTTACCGGATTGGCAAATCCCAACAGACCATTTATGCGAGATTGGCTAAGGAAAAGATTGCTCACTATCTAGAAGTCGAAAAGGGTCATGCCATTTTAGCCTTGACTCAGGTCTCTTATCTTGAAGATGGGACGGCTTTCGAGTATGTAAAGAGTCAATACGTGGGCGAACGCTTTGAATTTTATCTTGAGAACAACTAGTCTAGAAAGGCTAGTTTTTTGTTTTAGAAAAGATTAGAATTGTCAAAACAATCTGCCTAGGCTTGATTTTATCGCTTATTTACTATAAAATGAGAAGGAAAAACGTCAAACTTTTATATTGCAAATAGGAGAAAAAATGACAAAAACATTAAAACGTCCTGAGGTTTTATCACCTGCAGGGACTTTAGAGAAGCTGAAAGTAGCTGTTCAATATGGTGCGGACGCAGTCTTCATCGGCGGACAGGCCTATGGTCTTCGTAGTCGTGCAGGAAACTTCACCTTTGAACAGATGGAAGAAGGCGTGCAGTTTGCTGCTAAGTACGGTGCCAAGGTCTATGTGGCTGCTAACATGGTTATGCACGAAGGAAACGAAGCTGGTGCTGGAGAATGGTTCCGTAAGTTGCGTGACATCGGGATTGCCGCAGTTATCGTGTCAGATCCAGCCTTGATTATGATTGCAGCAACTGAAGCACCTGGTCTTGAAATCCATCTTTCAACCCAAGCCAGTGCGACCAACTATGAAACTTTAGAGTTCTGGAAAGAACTTGGTCTAACTCGCGTGGTTTTGGCCCGTGAAGTTTCAATGGAGGAATTGGCAGAGATTCGCAAACGTACAGATGTTGAGATTGAGGCCTTTGTCCATGGAGCCATGTGTATTTCTTACTCAGGTCGCTGTACGTTATCAAACCACATGAGTATGCGTGATGCCAACCGTGGGGGCTGTTCTCAGTCTTGTCGTTGGAAATACGATCTTTATGACATGCCCTTTGGTCAAGAACGTAAAAGTCTGAAAGGTGAAATTCCAGAAGAATTTTCGATGTCAGCTGTTGACATGTCCATGATTGACCATATTCCAGATATGATTGAAAACGGTGTAGACAGTCTTAAGATTGAAGGCCGCATGAAGTCAATCCACTATGTTTCAACTGTGACCAACTGTTACAAGGCGGCTGTAGATGCTTATCTTGAAAGTCCTGAGAAATTTGAAGCCATCAAACAGGACTTGGTAGACGAGATGTGGAAGGTTGCTCAGCGTGAACTGGCAACAGGTTTCTACTACGGTACACCTACAGAAAATGAACAGTTATTTGGCGCTCGTCGTAAAATTCCTGAATATAAGTTTGTCGCTGAAGTGGTAGCGTATGATGATGCGACTCAAACGGCAACCATTCGTCAACGGAATGTCATCAACGAAGGCGACCAAGTGGAGTTTTATGGACCAGGTTTCCGTCATTTTGATACTTATATCGAAGATCTTCATGATGCCAAGGGCAATAAAATCGACCGAGCCCCAAATCCAATGGAACTCTTGACCATTAAGGTTCCACAACCTGTTCAAGCTGGGGATATGGTCCGCGCTCTGAAAGAAGGGCTCATCAACCTCTATAAGGAAGACGGGACAAGTGTTACAGTTCGTGCCTAGATAAGGAAAAGGGAATGATTCAAGCTCAAGGTTTATTGGTAGATGATGAAAGCAGGTGTGTTCATTATCATAGCGAAAAGGATATTGTTTCACTCCAGTGTTATGAATGCAAAAAATACTACGCATGCTATCAGTGTCACAATACTATGGAGACACATGTTTTTTCTCCCTATCCCTTGGCGCTTTTTGAGGATCGACCAATCTTATGTGGGGGTTGTAAGAGGACAATGACTTTCCAAGAATACCAAAAACAGATGGCTTGTCCTTACTGCAGTGCACCATTTAATCCAGGTTGTAAACAACACTATTCCTACTATTTTAAATAAAATGAATCGATCCAAGTTCTTAACTTGGATTTTTCAGTTTGTTTCAGAAAATAGAGTAAAATCAAGAAAAATTCGCAATCTAAAATGGAAAAACTTTCTATAGAATGGGGTAAAAACAGCAAAAATAGAAATAAATCATATGAAACGCTTTCAACGTAAGTAAAAAGTTGACAAATCAAAATTTTAGGACTAAACTAAGTAAGTAAATTTTAAATAAAAGGAGAATTCATCATGAATTTAACATTTTTCGGTCTTTGTCTTGCCTGTATGGGTGTATCTCTTGCAGAAGGTATGTTGATGAACGGTTTGTTCAAATCTGCAGCACGCCAACCAGATATCATCCCACAATTGCGTAGTTTGATGATTATGGGGATTGCCTTTATCGAAGGAACATTCTTTGTAACCTTGGCGATGTCATTTGTCATTAAATAGACAACTCTATTTAGAAATGGAGGTGTCAAACCATGGAAGAAAGTTTGAATCCAACCGTTAATATTGGACCAATATCCTTTGATTTGACCCTGCTTGCCATGTCTCTTGTAACTGTTTTGATGGTTTTTGCCTTTGTCTACTGGGCAAGTCGTAAAATGACCATCCGTCCAAAGGGCAAACAAAATGCTCTTGAGATGATTTACGACTTTGTGATTGGTTTTACCAAACCAAACATTGGAGAATCATACATCAAGGATTATTCCTTATTTCTGTTTTCTCTATTTCTGTTTATCTTGGTTGCCAATAATATCGGCTTAATGGCAAAAGTACAAACAACAAACGGTTATAACTTGTGGACTTCCCCAACAGCCAACCTTGGATACGATTTATCCCTATCATTCTTGATCACTTTGATCGCCCATGTAGAAGGAGTTCGTCGTAGAGGCGTTAAAGAATATTTGAGAGCATTTGTTACACCTGGCTTTATGACCCCGATGAACATTTTAGAAGAGTTCACCAATTTTGCTTCCTTGGCGATTCGGATCTACGGAAATATTTTTGCCGGTGAGGTCTTAGCTGGATTGCTATTAGCCTTGTCACAAAATGCTTTGTATTGGTATCCTTTTGCCTTTATCGCAAACATGTTATGGACAGCCTTTTCAATTTTCATTTCATGTATTCAGGCTTATGTATTTACCATGTTGTCATCTATGTACATTGGTAAAAAAATAAATGAAGGGGAAGAGTAAGTAGAGGAGGATTAGAAGATGGATTTAACTATTAGTACCATTATCGGTGACTTTATTCTTATCGCTGGTTCCTTCCTTTTATTGATCTTTTTAGTGAAAAAATATGCTTGGGGAAATATTTCCAGCATCTTGGATGAACGTGCTGAAAAGATTTCTTCAGATATTGATGGTGCCGAGGAAGCCCGTAAAAAGGCTGAGGAACTAGCTAACAAACGTGAAGCTGAGTTAGCAGGTAGCCGTACCGAAGCTAAAACGATTATCGAGAATGCAAAGGGAACTGCTGAGAAAAGTAAAGCCGATATTTTAGCCGAAGCTAAACTTGAAGCAGGGCGCTTAAAAGAAAAAGCCAACCAAGAAATTGCTCAAAATAAAGCTGAAGCTTTACAAAGTGTTAAGGGCGAGGTGGCAGATTTGACAGTTAGTCTAGCTGGGAAAATCATCTCACAAAACCTTGACAGTCATGCCCATAAGGAACTCATTGATCAGTATATCGATCAGCTAGGAGAAGCCTAATGGACAAGAAAACAGCAAAGGTAATTGAAAAGTACAGCATGCCTTTTGTCCAATTAGTGATTGAAAAAGGAGAAGAGGACCGGATTTTTTCAGACTTGGATCAAATCAAGCAAGTCGCAGAAGAAACGGGCTTACCTTCTTTTTTAGCTCAGGTGGCAGTTGATGAGTCTGATAAGGAAAAAACAGTTGGTTTCTTTCAAGACTCTGTCTCACCTTTAATGCAAAACTTTATTCAGGTTCTGATTTACAATCACAGAGCAAATCTTTTTTATGATATCATTGTTGATTGTTTGAATCGTCTTGAAAGAGAAACCAATCATTTTGTAGTCACGATCTCTTCAGCTCATCCTTTAACAGATGAACAGAAGGAACGTTTGCTTCCCTTGATAGAGAAAAAAATGTCTCTGAAAGTACGGAGTATTAAAGAACAAATTGATGAAGGACTCATTGGTGGTTTTGTCATTTTTGCTAATCACAAGACAATTGATGTGAGTATAAAACAACAACTTCGAGTTGTTAAAGAAAATTTGAAATAGAAAGTGGTGTTCTTTTGGCAATTAACGCACAAGAAATCAGCGCTTTAATTAAGCAACAAATTGAAAATTTCAAACCCAATTTTGATGTGTCTGAAACGGGTGTTGTAACCTATATCGGGGATGGAATTGCGCGTGCTCACGGTCTTGAAAATGCCATGAGTGGAGAGCTGTTGATTTTTGAAAACGGCTCTTATGGGATGGCGCAAAACTTGGAGTCTACAGACGTTGGGATTATCATCCTTGGAGACTTTACAGATATTCGTGAAGGTGATACCATTCGCCGTACAGGTAAAATTATGGAAGTACCTGTGGGGGATAGCCTGATTGGACGTGTTGTCGACCCACTTGGTCGTCCAGTTGATGGTCTTGGTGACATCCATACTGACAAAACTCGTCCAGTAGAAGCGCCAGCTCCTGGTGTTATGCAACGTAAGTCTGTATCAGAACCATTGCAAACTGGTTTGAAAGCTATTGACGCCCTTGTACCGATTGGTCGTGGTCAACGTGAGTTGATTATCGGTGACCGTCAGACAGGGAAAACAACCATTGCGATTGATACAATCTTGAACCAAAAAGGGCAAGATATGATCTGTATCTATGTAGCGATTGGACAAAAAGAATCAACAGTCCGTACACAAGTAGAAACACTTCGTCAGTATGGTGCCTTGGATTACACAATCGTTGTGACTGCCTCTGCTTCACAACCATCTCCATTGCTCTTCCTAGCTCCTTATGCTGGGGTTGCTATGGCAGAAGAGTTTATGTACCAAGGCAAGCATGTTTTGATCGTATATGATGATCTTTCAAAACAAGCGGTCGCGTATCGTGAGCTTTCCCTCTTGCTTCGTCGTCCACCAGGTCGTGAAGCCTTCCCAGGGGATGTTTTCTATCTTCACAGCCGTTTGCTTGAGCGCTCAGCTAAAGTTTCTGATGAACTTGGTGGTGGATCTATTACAGCCCTACCATTTATCGAGACACAAGCGGGAGATATCTCTGCCTATATCGCAACCAACGTGATTTCTATCACTGACGGACAAATCTTCCTTGGTGATGGTCTCTTCAATGCGGGTATTCGTCCAGCCATCGATGCGGGTTCATCTGTATCCCGTGTAGGTGGTTCTGCACAAATCAAAGCCATGAAGAAAGTAGCTGGTACACTTCGTATCGACCTTGCTTCATACCGTGAGTTGGAAGCCTTCACTAAGTTTGGTTCTGACTTGGATGCAGCAACACAGGCTAAGTTGAACCGAGGACGTCGTACTGTGGAAGTATTGAAACAACCTGTTCATAAACCACTACCTGTTGAGAAGCAAGTAACCATTCTCTATGCTTTGACACATGGTTTCTTGGATACGATTCCAGTAGATGACATTGTTCGTTTTGAAGAAGAGTTCCATACTTTCTTTGATGCTCATTATCCAGAGATTTTGGAAACCATTCGTGAAACAAAAGACTTGCCAGAAGAAGCAGTCTTGGATGCTGCGATTACAGAGTTTCTCAATCAATCCAGCTTCCAATAAGAATAGAGGTGTCAGATGGCAGTATCTCTAAATGATATTAAAACAAAAATCGCCTCAACCAAAAATACGAGTCAAATCACTAATGCCATGCAAATGGTATCGGCTGCCAAGTTAGGTCGCTCTGAAGAAGCAGCACGCAATTTTCAAGTTTATGCTCAGAAGGTTCGTAAGCTTTTGACGGATATTCTACATGGTAACGGATCTGGTGGCTCTACCAATCCGATGCTCATCAGTCGCCCAGTTAAGAAAACAGGCTATATCGTTATTACTTCAGACCGTGGCTTGGTTGGAGGTTATAATGCTTCCATCCTTAAAGCTGTGATGGAGCTGAAAGAAGAATATCATCCAAATGGTGATGACTTTGAAGTTATCTGTATTGGTGGTATGGGGGCTGATTTCTTTAAGGCTCGTGGCATTCAACCAATCTATGAATTGCGGGGCTTGGCCGACCAACCAAGTTTTGATGAAGTTCGTAAAATTATTTCAAAAACGATTGAGATGTACCAAAATGAACTCTTTGATGAACTTTATGTTTGCTATAATCACCACGTCAATACGCTTACCAGCCAAATGCGTGTGGAGCAAATGCTTCCGATTGTTGACCTCGATCCAAATGAAGCAGATGAGGAGTATAGCTTAACCTTTGAGTTGGAAACGAGCCGTGATGAGATTCTAGAGCAGTTGTTGCCACAGTATGCCGAAAGTATGATTTACGGGGCTATTATCGATGCCAAGACAGCTGAAAATGCTGCAGGTATGACAGCTATGCAAACGGCGACTGATAATGCCAAGAAAGTTATCAATGATTTGACAATCCAGTATAACCGTGCCAGACAGGCGGCGATTACACAAGAAATTACAGAAATCGTAGCGGGGGCTAGTGCCTTAGAATAAGGCTTTAGTCCAGCTCGTATGAAAATGAACTTATACTCAATGAAAATCAAAGAGCAAACTAGGAAGCTAGCTGTAGACTGTACTTGAGTACGGTAAGGCGACGCTGACGTGGTTTGAATTTGATTTTCGAAGAGTATTAGGACCTAGTTGAGCTAGGAACCGACAGTATCTTATATAGAATAGGAGAAGGAGATGAGTTCAGGTAAAATTGCTCAGGTTATTGGACCCGTTGTAGACGTCTTGTTTGCAGCAGGGGAAACACTTCCTGAGATTAACAATGCACTTGTCGTCTACAAGAATGACGAAAGAAAAACAAAAATCGTCCTTGAAGTAGCCTTGGAGTTGGGAGATGGTATGGTCCGTACGATCGCCATGGAATCAACAGATGGTTTGACTCGTGGAATGGAAGTTTTGGACACAGGCCGTCCAATCTCTGTTCCAGTAGGTAAAGAAACTTTGGGACGTGTCTTCAATGTTTTGGGAGATACCATTGACTTGGATACTCCTTTCGCTGAAGACGCTGAGCGTCAGCCAATTCATAAGAAAGCTCCAACTTTTGATGAATTGTCTACCTCATCTGAAATTCTGGAAACAGGGATCAAGGTTATCGACCTTCTTGCCCCTTACCTAAAAGGTGGGAAAGTTGGACTCTTCGGTGGTGCCGGAGTTGGTAAGACTGTCTTGATCCAAGAATTGATTCACAATATTGCCCAAGAACATGGAGGTATTTCAGTATTTACTGGTGTTGGGGAACGTACCCGTGAGGGGAACGACCTCTACTGGGAAATGAAAGAATCAGGCGTTATCGAGAAAACAGCCATGGTATTTGGTCAGATGAATGAGCCACCAGGAGCTCGTATGCGTGTTGCCCTTACTGGTTTGACAATCGCCGAATACTTCCGTGATGTAGAAGGCCAAGATGTGCTTCTCTTTATCGACAATATCTTCCGTTTCACTCAAGCTGGTTCAGAAGTATCTGCCCTTTTGGGTCGTATGCCTTCAGCCGTTGGTTACCAACCAACCCTTGCTACAGAAATGGGTCAATTGCAAGAACGTATCACATCAACCAAGAAGGGTTCTGTAACCTCAATCCAGGCTATCTACGTGCCTGCGGATGACTATACTGACCCTGCGCCGGCAACAGCCTTCGCTCACTTGGATTCAACTACAAACTTGGAACGTAAGTTGGTACAGTTGGGTATCTACCCAGCCGTTGATCCGTTGGCTTCAAGCTCTCGTGCCTTGGCACCTGAGATTGTTGGTGAGGAGCACTACGCAGTTGCTGCTGAGGTTAAACGTGTTCTTCAACGTTACCATGAATTGCAAGATATCATTGCTATCCTTGGTATGGATGAACTTTCTGATGAAGAAAAGACCTTGGTTGCACGTGCCCGTCGTATCCAGTTCTTCTTGTCTCAAAACTTTAACGTTGCAGAACAATTTACTGGTCAACCTGGTTCTTATGTACCAGTAGCGGAAACAGTTCGTGGCTTTAAGGAAATCCTTGAAGGAAAACACGACCAGTTACCAGAAGATGCCTTCCGTGGTGTCGGTTCAATCGAAGACGTCATTGCTAAGGCAGAGAAAATGGGATTTTAAGAGGTGATCTATGGCTCATTTAACTGTCCAGATCGTGACACCAGATGGCCTCGTCTATGATCACCATGCCAGCTTTGTATCGGTACGAACTCTGGATGGTGAGATGGGGATCTTGCCACGACATGAAAATATGATTGCGGTTTTAGCGGTTGATGAAGTAAAGGTAAAACGAATCGATGATGATACTCATGTGAACTGGATTGCAGTGAACGGAGGAATTATCGAGATTGCTAATGATATCATTACCATTGTAGCTGACTCAGCAGAGCGTGCTCGTGATATCGATATTAGTCGTGCGGAACGTGCCAAACTTCGCGCCGAACGAGAAATCGAAGAAGCTCATGAAAAGCACTTAATAGACCAAGAACGACGTGCTAAGATTGCTCTTCAACGTGCTATTAACCGTATCAATGTCGGAAATAGACTATAAAAAAATGAACTTGAATTTCAAGTTCATTTTTTTAATGTGGGAAGTTGATGCAGACTGCTTCAGGGACATGGAAGTCGTTAGAAAGCTCTGCAAGACGACCACTTTTAGGATTGCGTTTAAAGACGGTTGCGTTATCAGAATCTTGATGAACAGCAATGAGAAACTCTTGATCAGGACTTAGGTCGAAATCACGTGGATTTTTACCATGGCTTGGTACAATCTCTAATAATTCTAAACTACCATCACCTAGAATTGTATAGACTGCAATGGAATCATGACCTCGGTTGGATGCATAGAGGTATTTGCCATCTTTTGAAAGACGAATGGCAGCAGTAGCATTAAAGCCTTCGTATCCATCTGGTAAAGTTGAAATAACTTGCATGCGTTCAAATTCACCAACTCCATCATAAATCAAGACCTCTATCGTGCTATTAAGTTCGCAGATGAGATAGGCAATCTTATAGTGGTGGTGGAAAACGATGTGGCGAGCACCTGCTCCAGCTTGGCTGTGATAAGTGTAGAGTTTACTTAGTTTTCCTTCTTGACTAGCATCATAGGTTGTTACCTCATCCGTCCCTAGATCACATGTGACGAGATACTGGTCAGGTGTTAGATCTGTAAAGTGTACATGTGGGGAAGTTTGGTTTTCATGAGGACCTTGTCCGCTATGCTGATCTAGATCCGTTTGGATGAGGCTACCATCCGTTTGACGTTTATAAACCAGAACTTGACCTTTATGATAGTTGGCCCCATAAACGAGACCACGCTTTTCATCCACTGCCACATAACAATGGGGAGCGCCTTCTTCAACCACATGATTTAGCAAAGCGCCATCTGTCTTGTATGCAGCGATGCCACCTAAGCCATCCTGGCTCCCTACGGTGTATAAGTGTTGCTGTTGGTCAAAGGCAAGGTAGGTAGGACTTGGTTCAGCAGCAAAGAGTTCAAGATTTGCAAGCTGGCCTGTTTCTGTATCAAAATCTGCCTTGTAAATCCCTTTAGATAAGCGACGAGTGTAAGTTCCAAAATAAACAGTTTCTTTCATGTCCATACCTCTTAATAATGATAAGTTCATTATACCACAAAATGGCAGTCATGAAGCACTAGATTCATTCATGTAAGCACTTTAAAAAAGAGTTATTTTAGTCTAAAAATGGTATAATGAGAGAACGACAGAAAGGATGTATTTATGGAACATAAAGAGAAACATTTTAGCCTATCTTGGTTTTTTAAGTGGTTTTTAGATAATAAAGCCATCACTGTATTTTTAGTAACCTTGTTACTGGGGCTAAATATTTTTATTCTAAGTAAGATTAGTTTTATCTTTTTACCAGTTTTGGATTTTCTAGGAGTTGTCATGTTGCCAGTTATTTTATCTGGTTTACTTTATTACCTCCTTAATCCGATTGTGGACTGGATGGAGAAACACAAGATCAATCGTGTCCTTGCCATTAGTATTGTTTTTGTCATTATTGGACTTTTTATCATTTGGGGGCTGGCAGTCGCTATTCCTAATCTGCAACGTCAGGTTTTAAATTTTGCGAAGAATGTGCCGACATACCTGGAAGATGCTGATAAGGTGATCAATGACCTTGTAACTAAACGCTTGCCAGATGATTTTAGACCGCAGTTGGAGCAGGTTCTTGCCAATGTTTCTAGTGAAGCGACCATGTGGGCCAGCAAAATCTCTTCTCAAGCTGTTAACTGGGTTAGCGCCTTTATCAGTAGCGTTTCTCAGGTCATTGTAGCGGTTATTATCGTACCCTTCTTGCTCTTTTATCTTTTGAGAGATGGGAAAGGCTTGCGGGATTACCTAACTAAATTCATCCCAAACAAGTTAAAAGAACCTGTCGGACAAGTTTTGTCAGATGTTAATAAACAGTTGTCAAACTATGTTAGAGGGCAGGTTACAGTTGCTATTATCGTGGCAATTATGTTTATTATCTTCTTTAAGATTATTGGTCTCAGATATGCTGTGACTCTTGGTATTACGGCTGGTATCCTCAATCTAGTACCTTACTTGGGTAGTTTTTTAGCGATGTTGCCTGCTCTGGTTTTGGGCTTAATAGCGGGGCCTGTCATGCTTTTGAAAGTGATTATTGTCTTTATTGTTGAACAAACGATTGAAGGTCGCTTCGTTTCTCCGCTTATTTTAGGTAGTCAGCTAAACATCCATCCAATCAATGTCCTCTTTGTTCTCCTAACTTCAGGTTCTATGTTTGGTATTTGGGGAGTCTTGCTGGGAATTCCTGTCTATGCTTCTGCCAAGGTCGTTATCTCAGCTATCTTTAACTGGTATAAGAAAGTCAGCGGTTTGTATGAAGAAGAAGGGGAGGAAATCAAGAGTGAACAATAGTCAACGCATGCTCCAGGCTTTGGATGAACAGGATTTAACCAAGGCGGATCAGTATTTTCACAAAGCTCTCGAAACAGATTCAAGTGAGGTTCTTTACGAACTAGCAAGCTATCTAGAGGGAATTGGCTTTTATCCTCAAGCAAAAGAAATTTACCAAGATATCGTTACAGATTTCCCAGAAGTGAATCTGAACTTAGCCAGCATTGCTAGTGAGGATGGCAATGTTGAGGAAGCCTTTGCTTACCTTGAGGAAATCACACCCGAAAGTGACTGGTACGTATCGGCCTTGGCCTTGAAGGCAGACCTCTATCAGTTGGAAGGATTGACAGATGTAGCACGTGAAAAGTTACTGGAAGCCTTAAACTACTCAGATGATGCCTTATTAGTTTTTGGTTTGGCTGAGTTGGATAGCGAGCTAGGAAATTATCAGGAAGCTATTCAGGGCTATGCTCAATTAGACAATCGCTCCATCTATGAGCAAACGGGTGTCTCAACCTATCAGCGAATTGGCTACGCTTATGCCCAGTTAGGTAAGTTTGAAGCTGCAACTGAATTCTTAGAAAAAGCTTTAGAATTAGAATACGATGACCAAACTGCCTTTGAACTGGCTAGTCTTTACTTTGATCAGGAAGAGTATCAAAAATCTGTTCTTTACTTTAAGCAGATTGATACCATCTCACCTGATTTTGAAGGATATGAGTATGGTTATAGTCAAGCCTTGTACAAGGAACATCAGGTGGAAGAGGCCCTTCGTATCGTTAAACAAGGTTTGGAGAAAAATCCGTTTGAAACTCGGCTCTTACTAGCTGCTTCACAGTTTTCGTATGAATTACATGATCCTAGTGGTGCTGAGCAGTTTCTTCTTACTGCAAAAGAAGATGCAGAGGATACAGAAGAAATTTTCCTTCGCCTTGCAACCATTTATATGGAACAAGAGCGGTATGAAGATATCATCGCTCTCCAAAGTCAAGAACCTGAAAATCTCTTGACCAAGTGGATGATTGCCCGTTCTTACCAGGAAATCGAGGATTTAGATAAGGCCTATGAGCTCTATCAGGAACTATCGCTTGATCTCAAGGATAATCCTGAATTTCTGGAGCAGTATACTTATCTCCTACGTGAATTGGGATATTTTGAAGAAGCCAAAGTGCAAGCTGAAGCTTATTTAAAACTCGTTCCAGATGATGTTCAAATGCAAGAACTCTTAGAAACACTTTAAGGATTTCTAATTTTTGTAAAATCTTATTAACAGAAACGAATGACTTTAAATGAATGATTTGAAAGACCTCATAGGTCTTTTCTTTTTTACTAATATAATATAAATGTTAGAGCTTCTTATAGCTAATTTAGATGAAGTTTTGAACGATGAAAGCCTGCTACACCCTATAAAATAAGAGTTTAAAGGTATGGTTTGAACATCGAACTACTATGAAATACTTGACAAATTTATATAAGAATATATAATAATAAATAGGGGAATCTATCCCCAAAAATAAAGGAGGCAAATGTTGTGAAAAAGATTAATAAAAAACTTTCTCATGCATTCATGGCGCTATTGTTAGTAGCTTCAGTATTTATCCCAGTACTAAGAACTAGCAATGTGGTTAAAGCTGCTGAACTACCATCTAGTAGCTATACGCTAACGACAGTACCGACAATTAACAATAATAAGTTAGTTGACGGTGCAGAGTATGGTGAAGGGAAATTTTACCTTCAAACCACTTACAAATTCGACAACTCAACAACGTTGAAGAATGGTGACTTTATGGTTTATAAAGTTCCAAATGAATTCAAAATTGAATCAGATTCAACTACTGAAATCTTTGGTAACGATGGAGTCACTAAGGTTGCTGAGTTAACGACAAATAAGTCTGCAAATACAGCGACTGTGACGGTAAGAAACGAAGATTATTTTGCTAACTTACCTGAAGAGAAACAAATTTCGGCCTTATTTACTGTTGTATGGGCTGATAATGTTGAACTCAATAAATCATATCCAATCGATATCCCTGGAGCAGGAGTATACAATTTGACTCGTATTGTTCCAGATGAGGATCCAACAGGATTTACTAAATGGGGAGTTCAAGATACGAACGATCCAAGTTATATTAATTGGTATATTCGCGTAAACAAATATGCTAATCCTTATGAAGGTGTTTCGATTCAAGATACAATCCCTGAAGGACAAGTATTAGCTAGTGAGATTACAGGTTACTACTTTACTGAATGGGGTAAGGATGAGCATCATCCTCTTTTGAATCCAAGTCACATTGTTGTTCAAGATTCTAATCGCTTCACTATTACTCCAAATGGTAATGGTGATCTAACCAACCAAGGTTTGTATGTAGTTTATAAGACTCGTATCACCGCACCAGTTGATAATACAACAAAGAAAGCTTTCAATAACGTTAAAATTACGACTTCAACTGAAAACTTTGATGTAGAAGGTTTTGCACCATTAACCACAACTGAAGGTATTAGTTCAGGTTCACGTTCTACAGAAGTTTCATTTGAGGTTTCTAAGCAGTTAAAAGGAAAAGACTTAGCTGCTGAAGAATTTAGCTTCCAACTACTTGATCCAAACGGATCAGTTGTTGAAACTGTTAAGAATGATAAAGATGGCAAAGTGAAATTTAAAGCCGTTAAATTCTCTACAGTGGGTACTTATAAGTATCAGATCAAAGAAGTTAATGATCAAAAACCAGGTTTTGCTTACGATGATAAGACTATTAACGCAGAAGTTACTGTGACAGATGTTTATGGTGAGAAGTTTGCAAGTGTTAAATATGACAATAAAGTTTTTGTAAATTCGTATTCTGCTAAATCTGCAACAACTTCAATTACTGCTAAAAAAGTCCTAAATGGTAAACCTCTTGAGGCAGATAAATATGAATTTGAATTGAAAGAAGGCGACAAACTTGTAGCTACAGCTAAGAATACTGCAGATGGAACAGTTGCTTTCCCAGCGATTGAATACACTGCTACAGGAACTCACACATACACGATCACTGAAAAAGATGGTGGTGAAGCTGGTGTAACTTATGATAAAAATGCTTATACAGTAACAGTAAAAGTTGCAGACAATGGTCAGGGTCAACTTGTAGCAACAGTTACAGGTAATAATCCAACCATCACAAATACTTATGCTACTGAGACTCCAGGTTCTTCTGATAACAAACCTAAACAACCAGAAGAAAATAAAGAACTACCAAATACTGGTACATCTGAAATGACTATCTTGCTTACTGTTGTAGGAGTAGTACTTGCATTTGGTTCCATTCTCTTATTCCGTTTCAAAAAAGTTAAATAATCTAGTTGAAAAATCTTGATGCCTTTGCTATGGCATCATCAAAGAGCCACTTGTATGGATAGTAGAAATGATACTATTCTTATAAAGTGGTTCTTTTTTTATATCTCTAGAGCTAAGAAGTGAATGTGAGTAAACAGAGTTCTGTGTCAATGAAATCTTTATGGATATTTGATAAAAAAATTTGATCATTGTTCTCTCAGAATTAGAAGCTAAACCTATATTTTCGTCTAGAATCCTTGTAATTCTCCGAATTCTTTAAGATAATATTTTGCTCTTATTTCTCAGAAAAAGGTGTATAGTTCAAGAATTATAGAATTTTTTTACAAAAACCCTTGCTAAATTGTTTATTTATGCTATAATAGGAACAATAATTTTTAGGAGGTGCAGTATGTCTTATATGTTTGAGATATTACCAAGTTTATTGAACGGTGCAAGTATGACACTTCAAGTCTTTGCTCTGGTCTTGATCTTTTCAATTCCTTTAGGTATTGTCGTTGCCTTTGCTTTACAAGTCCGCTGGAAACCCCTCCATTATCTGATTGACCTTTATATTTGGGTGATGCGAGGGACTCCCTTGCTCTTGCAATTAATCTTTATTTACTATGTTCTTCCTAGCATTGGGATACGTTTAGATCGTTTGCCTGCTGCTGTGATCGCTTTTGTATTGAACTATGCAGCCTACTTTGCTGAAATTTTTCGTGGTGGGATTGAAACCATTCCAAAAGGGCAGTACGAGGCTGCTAAGGTCTTGAAGTTTAGTCCTTTTGACACAGTGCACTATATTATTTTGCCTCAGGTTACAAAGATTGTCTTACCGAGCGTCTTTAATGAAATCATGAGTTTGGTTAAGGATACTTCATTGGTTTATGCCCTTGGGATTTCAGATTTGATTTTGGCAAGTCGGACAGCAGCCAATCGAGATGCTAGTCTTGTTCCTATGTTCTTAGCCGGAGCGATTTATTTGATTATGATTGGTCTTGTAACCATTGTAGCGAAAAAACTTGAGAAGAAGTACAGTTATTACAGATAGGAGGATTGCTATGTTAGAATTACGAAACATCAACAAGGCCTTTGGTGGCAAACAAATCTTAACCAATTTCAGCCTATCAATTCCTGAAAAGCAAATCCTTGCAATCGTAGGTCCATCAGGAGGCGGAAAGACAACCCTATTACGTATGTTAGCTGGATTGGAAACCATCGATTCGGGGGAAATCTACTATAACGGCGAATCGCTAGCTATAGACGAACTAGAAAAGCGCAATCTTCTGGGATTTGTTTTCCAAGATTTTCAACTCTTTCCGCATTTGTCAGTTCTAGATAACTTAACTCTGTCGCCCATAAAAACGATGAGCATGGAGAAGGAAGTTGCTGAGAAGAGGGCGCGTGGTTTGTTAGAACAGCTTGGGTTAGCTGGACATGCAGATGCCTTTCCATTCTCACTTTCAGGTGGGCAAAAACAACGGGTGGCCTTAGCACGCGCCATGATGATAAACCCAGAAATTATTGGATATGATGAGCCTACATCAGCCTTAGACCCAGAATTGCGATTAGAAGTAGAAAAACTTATCCTTCAAAATAAAGAGCGTGGGATGACTCAGATTGTTGTGACCCACGATCTTCAGTTTGCGGAAAACATTGCTGATCAGATCCTTAAGGTTGATCCAAAGTAGGACTAGGAGGTGCCTATGAAGAGAAAGAAAATTGCCCTTGTACTTGCTCTGTTCTTTAGCTTCTTCCTGACGGCTTGTACTCAAAAGGCAAGTGATCCAAATCAGGATAATTGGGCCAAATATCAAAAACAGGGAAGCATTACCATTGGCTTTGACAATACCTTTGTTCCCATGGGATTTGAGGAAAAGAATGGCCAGTATGCAGGCTTTGATATTGACCTGGCCCAAGCTGTTTCTGAAAAGCTAGGAATTCAGATTAAATTTCAACCCATCGACTGGGATATGAAAGAAACCGAGCTACAAAATGGTACCATTGATGCCATCTGGAATGGCTATACAGCTACAGATGAACGGAAAGAGAAGGTTGCTTTTACCATTCCTTACATGGAAAATCAACAAGTTTTGGTCTCTAAAAAGTCTCAAAATATCCACTCAATTCAGGATATGACTGACAAAGTTTTAGGGGCCCAGGCAGGATCTTCTGGCTATTTGAATTTTGAAGGACAACCCGAACTACTCAAGAATCGAGTGAAAGATCAGAAGGCCAATCAATACCAAAGTTTCAATGAAGCCTTAATTGATTTGAAAAACGATCGGATTGATGCCTTGTTGATTGACCGGGTATATGCCAATTATTATCTCCAGTCTGAAGGAATATTAAATGACTACAATGTCTTTTCAGCTGGATTTGAAAGTGAAGCTTTTGCAGTGGGTGTTAGACCTGCTGATAAAACCTTGCTAGCTGCTCTGAATCAAGCCCTTGTATCACTATACCAAGAAGGAAAATTTCAGGAAATCAGCCAGAAATGGTTTGGGGAAGATGTAGCCACCAGTCAAGTTAAAAATCAAGAATAAGAAAAGAGATTGAGTTTTTTCTCAGTCTCTTTTTGTATCGAAAAATCCTCTGGCAAGTACCAGAGGATAAGAGTTTATACTCAATGAAAATCAAAGAGCAAACTAGGAAGCTAGCCGCAGGCTGCTCAAAACACTGTTTTGAGGTTGTAGATAAGACTGACAAAGTCAGGAACATATATCTACGGCAAGGAAACGCTGACGTGGTTTGAAGAGATTTTCGAAGAGTATTATTTCATTGTTGGGAAGAGCAATACATCACGGATAGTAGTTGTATCAGTGAGGAGCATGCAGAGACGGTCGATACCGATACCCAAACCACCTGTTGGAGGCATACCGTATTCAAGGGCTTCAATGTAGTCGTAGTCAATACCAGTTGCTTCATCATCACCAAGCTCTTTAGCTTTCGCTTGAGCTTCAAAACGGCTAAGCTGATCGATTGGGTCGTTCAACTCGGTAAAGGCATTACCGTATTCTTTGGTCATGATGAAGAGCTCAAAACGGTCAGTAAAGCGGTCGTCTTCAGGATTTTTCTTAGCGAGTGGAGACACAGCTACTGGATGTCCGTAGACAAAAGTTGGTTGGATTAAGGTTTCTTCGACAAATTCTTCAAAGAAGGCATTGATGATGTGACCAACTTCAGTGTAATGTTTTTCAACTGGAACTTTCTTCTCAGCAGCGATAGCTTTAGCTTCCTCGAAAGTCATGTCTTGCCAGAAGTCTACACCAGTAATTTCATTGATAGCATCTACCATGTGAACACGTTTAAATGGTTCGTTGATTCTGATTTCAGTTCCTTGGTAGTTAACTGGACCATCACCCTTAACTACCTTAGCAGCGTGTTGAATAATACCTTCCGTCAAGTCCATGATATCTTGGAAATCTGCATAAGCTTGGTAAACTTCGATAGAAGTAAACTCAGGGTTATGAGTAGCGTCCATTCCTTCGTTACGGAAGATACGGCCAATTTCATAGACACGTTCCATACCCCCAACGATAAGACGTTTCAAGTGAAGCTCGGTCGCGATACGAAGCACCATGTCAATGTTCTGTGCATTGTGGTGAGTGATAAATGGACGAGCAGCAGCGCCCCCAGCTTCGTTGTGGAGAACAGGTGTTTCCACTTCAAGGAAACCTTTTTGGTCAAGGTAACGACGGATTTCAGAGATGATTTTTGAACGAGTAACAAAACGTTCAAAGCTTTCACGATTAGAAATCAAGTCAAGGTAACGTTTACGATAGATGGTTTCAACGTCTGTCAAACCGTGGAATTTCTCAGGAAGTGGGCGAAGTGCTTTAGACAAGTGAGTGATATGAGTTGCCTTGATAGAGAGTTCACCCATATCCGTACGCATGACTTCACCTTCGACACCGAGGAAGTCACCGAGGTCAGCCTTTTTGAAAATTTCGTAGTTTTCTTCACCGACTTCATCTTTACGAACGTAGATTTGGATTTGACCTTCACGGTCTTGGAGATGGGCAAAGCCAACTTTTCCTTTTCCACGTTTAGTTACTAAGCGTCCAGCGATAGTAGCAGTTTCGTTTAATTCATGTAATTGTTCTTTATCAAGTTCCGCGAATTTGTCTTTTAGTTCTTGAGAGTTAGCAGTACGTTCAAAACGTTTTCCGAAGGGATCGATTCCTTGTTCACGGAGCGCAGCCATTTTTTCACGGCGAACGATCTGCTGGTCATTTAGTTCTTCCATATGTTCTGTAGACATGGGTTCCTCCTAATTTTACTCAAAATTTGATACGATGAGTCATTTTTTGCGATACTCCCATTTTATCATAAATAGCAGAGAAATTCACGGATATTCTTTGAAAACTAAAAAGAACTTGACTATTAAGATCAAGTTCCATTATTTTCCTTGATAGGAAGTGTCATTCCACCTTTCCAGAGTGAAGGTTTCAAAATCATCGGTCTCTAAAACTGTCAGACTAGCATTGGCCAAGCCTCCCCCTTTGCGGAGGTGAGCTTCTTTATAGCCTAAAAGTGTACGCAGGCTAGCAGTGAGATTTGCCCCATGACCAACGATCAGAATGTTTTCAGCCGGACTTCCTTTCAGAGATTTGATAAATCGAATAGTACGCTGAGTCGTAGAGTAGAGAGATTCGGCTTCAAACATCCTCGTATCAAACTGGGCCAGATTAGAGCGAAAGGCCTTGATTTGTTGTGGGTAAATGGCATTGAGCGTAGCGATTTTTAATCCCTCTAGTTTGCCAAGTTGCCATTCACGTAGGTCAGGAATGCTCTTTAAAGGACAAGGGGCCTGGAGTTGACTTTGGATAATTTCAGCAGATTTAACGGCTCTGGGTAAATCACTAGAATAAATCGTATCAAAAGGAATTTCCTTGAGATACTGGCCAAGTTGTTTTAGGATGTCAATGGACTCTGGAAGAAGGGGAGAGTCGCCGCTAGCACCTTGAAAACGTCCTTCAAGATTCCAGACAGTCCGACCATGACGGACAAAATAGAGTTTCATCAGTTGTTTTCCTCCAAGAGATCAGCAAAATCCGCTTTTACAAAGCTGGCTAAGTCTTGAGGTCGGATGATAATACTGTGCCCGACTTCTCCAGCAGAGACAATCATTTTGTCTAAATCCAAAGCAGTTTGATCAATAAAAATAGGATAATTATGTTTTTGGCGAATGCCGACGGGGTTATTAGCCCCATGAATATAGCCTGTCGTTTTTTCCAAATCTTTTTGAGGAATCATACTTACTTTTTTATTACCAGATACCTTTGCTAGTTTTTTCTCAGCAAGGTGTTCTGTTATGGGAACGATTCCGATGATTGGTCCCGTTTTGTCTCCTAATAGAGCCAAAGTTTTAAAGATGTGAGTTCGATCATATTCCGAAGGAAGTTCTCCCTCAAGCGCGTTGATTTGAATACCATTATGGTCAATACCCGCCTTGGTCAAGATTTGTTCGACCAAGGTTTTTTTATTTTTAACTTTCTTTGCCATTATTTATACTTATCCTCCAATTGACTCATCCAGATACCAAGCCAAATACCAAGTGCAAAGAAGAAGGCGATGAGAACATAACTCACGATAGATAGTCCAGTGTATTGGATACTTTCAGCACTTCCAGCATTTGGAATCAAAATCAAGAGGGTGCTTGATAGCACAATTCCAATAATAAAGTGATAAACACGGGAGTGGTAGTTGTTTAAGGCAAGGTCCATTAATTTTGAAAAAATGATGAGGGTTGCACCTGCACCAATTCCGATAGGAAGGAAGGTACCGAATAAATCAAAGGTCTTAAAACCAGTTAGCATAGGAGCATACAGTCCCAAAATCAAGAGTAGATTTGACGGACTTAAACCAGGTACCAAGATACCTAGAGCTAAAAGAGCACCCGCTAAGATGAAACTAGCGAAACTAGCACTGAGAGAACCAACAACAAAATTTAACGCGTAGAGTCCTAGGCCTGAAAGGATAAAGGTGGTCCAGAACCAGACTAGGTCAATCTTATCACGATCAGATTCTCGAGTAGATTCTTTAAGGAGGCTAGGAACCGTACCGATGATAGCTCCAGCAAAACTCCATAAAACATAGACCTGGTAATTTTCTAGCAGATACTCGATTGGATAAGAAAACAAACCAATGCCTAGCAACATCCCGATTGCTACTGGTATAAAGTATAGGACATTCGCTTTAAAATCTTTAAAGGGGTGAGCCAGAAAGCTAATCATTCGCTCGTAAATTCCCAAAATAGCTGCTAAAACACCGCCAGAAATTCCAGGTAGGATAAATCCTAAGGCGATGACGATTCCTTTAATAACTCTTGCAATCCATGAAAACATCATAAAATCCTCAATTTCATAAAATTCTTTCTCTATTCTATCAATTATAACACAGACGAGAAGAAAATGAAAAAACAAGTGAAAAAGAGAGCGATTTTCACTTGTTTTATGGTCTTAAAAATAGTTTTCTGAAGGTTTCTTCTTTTTCCTTCAAGGTAGAAATGAGATTAATATCTAAATGGTGTTCAAATCCAGCAATTCTTCCTTTGGAAGTATACTGATGGAGGTCATAGTCTAAATCAGTATTAGGCGTGGTTTCAAAGTAACCTGAATCCGTTCCATAGGATGGAATCCAAACAGCAGAGAACTTGTCTGTATTGATACTATGCTCTTGCATGAAATAAACACCGATGTAAATTCCGATATTTTTGGCGCCAAGCGCTTCTAGTTTAGCCCTAAAAGCTTCAACACCTTCGTTCATATCAGACATTGTTTTTTCTTCAACATCGAGCCAATAGTAACTAGGGTTGTATGGAGAAGCAGCATTGTAGAAAACCTCAGCAGCTTTTTCCATTTCTTCCTTACTAGTACCTGCTAGATAGGCATAAACAGCAACTGGAACATTCCGCTTTTGAAATTCTGAAATATGATTTTTATAGGCTTTATCGACACCATTGGCGTGGGCGGCATTATTTGTTTCAGTATGCTGAGCCCCATTGTGGACACGAACAATAACACCAGAAATATTTTGAGACAAGGTATCGTAGTTGATTTCCTCAGGTCTTTGCCAACCAGAGACATCAATAATAGGTTTGTCAAGATTATGCAAGGCCTGATTTTCAACCTGGACAGCATTTGGTTTTGACTTGACAGGATGGTCTTCATAAGTTGGTCTATTGAGGATCAAAATAGCTATAAATATAGTAAATAAAGTAAAAATAATAGCTGGATGAATCTTTTTTCTCATATCTAAATAGTTTAACGTAAATAGACAAAAAAATCAAAGAAAACATCGAAAAAGTGAATAAATGGGCGTCTTTTCCTATTTCTCTGTTTGTTTACTCCTAAGAAACTAAATTATGGTATAATATAAGGGAATTTCTAGAGAAAAGAGAAGATTATGTCAAATTATGCCATTATTTTAGCAGCGGGTAAAGGTACTCGCATGAAATCAGATCTTCCAAAGGTACTTCACAAAGTAGCAGGAATTTCGATGTTGGAACATGTTTTTCGTAGTGTTGGTGCTATTCAACCTGAAAAAACAGTTACTGTAGTTGGTCACAAGGCTGAGCTAGTTGAGCAAGTATTGGCTGGTCAGACAGACTTTGTTACCCAATCAGAACAACTAGGAACTGGGCATGCTGTCATGATGGCAGAGCCCATTCTCCAAAATCGTACTGGGCACACCTTGGTTATCGCTGGGGACACTCCTCTGATCACAGGTGAAAGTTTGAAAAACCTCCTGGACTTCCATATCAATCACAAAAATGTGGCGACTATTTTAACAGCTGAAGCAGCTGATCCTTTTGGATATGGTCGAATTGTCCGCAACGATAACGCAGAAGTTCTTCGTATTGTTGAGCAAAAAGATGCCTCTGACTTTGAAAAGCAAATCAAGGAAATCAATACAGGAACTTATGTATTTGACAATGAACGTCTTTTTGAAGCTCTTAAAAACATCAACACCAACAATGCCCAAGGTGAGTACTATATTACTGACGTGATTGGTATTTTCCGTAACGCAGGTGAGAAGGTTGGCGCCTATACTCTCAAGGATTTTGATGAAAGTCTTGGAGTAAACGACCGTGTGGCTCTTGCCACTGCGGAAGCAGTGATGCGCCGCCGTATCAACCAAAAGCACATGGTTAATGGTGTTAGCTTTGTCAATCCTGAAGCAACTTACATCGACATTGATGTTGACATTGCTCCTGAGGTCCAAATCGAAGCCAACGTTACCTTGAAAGGTCAAACGAAGATTGGTGCGGAGACTATTTTAACAAATGGAACTTATATCGTAGATAGTACCGTTGGAGCTGGAGCCGTGATTACGAATTCCATGATTGAGGAAAGTAGTGTTGCGGACAGTGTGACAGTCGGTCCTTATGCCCATATCCGTCCAGGTTCAAGTCTTGCTTCTCAAGTTCACATTGGAAACTTTGTTGAAGTAAAAGGATCTTCAATCGGTGAAAATACTAAGGCGGGTCATTTGACCTATATCGGAAACTGCGAAGTGGGTAGCAACGTTAATTTTGGTGCAGGAACTATTACAGTCAACTACGATGGCAAAAATAAATACAAAACTGTCATTGGCAATAATGTCTTTGTTGGCTCAAACTCAACTATTATTGCTCCTGTAGAACTTGGGGATAATTCTCTGGTTGGAGCGGGTTCAACTATTACCAAGAATGTTCCTGCTGATGCCATTGCTATCGGCCGTGGACGACAAGTTAATAAAGATGAGTACGCAACACGCTTACCTCATCATCCGAAGAACCAGTAGGAGTTTGTCATGGAATTTGAAGAAAAAACGATTAGTCGGAAGGAAATCTATCAAGGTCCTATTTTCAAACTGGTGCAAGATCAGGTAGAACTGCCAGAAGGCAAAGGTACTGCCCAACGTGATTTAATTTTTCACAATGGAGCTGTTTGTGTTCTAGCTGTGACAGCTGAGGATAAAATTGTACTTGTTAAGCAATATCGGAAGGCCATCGAGGCTGTTTCTTATGAGATTCCTGCTGGTAAACTAGAACTTGGTGAAAATGCGGATCCAATGGCAGCAGCTCTTCGGGAATTAGAAGAAGAGGTTGCCTACACAGCAAAGTTAGAACTCTTATACGATTTCTATTCTGCGATTGGATTTTGTAATGAAAAACTAAAACTCTACCTTGCTAGTGATTTGATCAAGGTGGAAAATCCTCGCCCACAAGATGATGATGAAACCTTGGAAGTCCTAGAAGTAAGTCTAGAGGAAGCCAAGAACCTGATCCAGTCAGGTCATATCTGTGATGCCAAGACCATTATGGCGATTCAGTACTGGAAACTACAAAAGAAATAGAGGAGAAACCCATGGGAAAACCTTTATTAACAGACGAAATGATTGAACGTGCCAATCGTGGTGAGAAAATCTCAGGACCACCTCTTCAAGATGATGAGGAAACAAAGATCCTACCAACGTCTTCACAACATTTTGGTTATTCACGTTCTAGAGACCACGGTTTTAGTCAAGATACACTTACAATCGAAGTAGAGCCAACGATTCATAAAAGCCGTCGTATTGAAAACACTAAGAGAAATGTTTTTAATTCGAAACTCAATCGAATCTTGTTTGCAGTCATCCTACTTTTGATTTTGTTAGTGTTGGCAATGAAACTCTTGTAATTGAAAGGACTTGAAATGAAAATTGGAATTATTGCTGCCATGCCAGAAGAGCTCCTATATTTGACTCAGAATTTGGATAAACCTCAAGAAGTCCAAGTCCTCGGAAATACATACTACACTAGCTCTGTTGGCAATACAGAAGTTGTCCTAGTTCAGAGTGGGATTGGGAAAGTTATGTCAGCTATGAGTGTAGCTGTTTTAGCTGACCATTTTCAGGTAGAAGCTATCATCAATACAGGATCAGCAGGTTCTCTTGCTGAAGGGATTGCTGTTGGAGATGTAGTGATTGCGGATAAATTGGCTTACCATGATGTGGATGTGACTGCTTTTGGCTATGCTTATGGCCAAATGGCTGGTCAACCTCTTTACTTTGAATCTGATAAGAAGTTTATCGCTAGGATTAAAGAAAACTTATCTCAGTTTGAGCAGACATGGCACCTAGGCTTGATTGCTACAGGGGACAGTTTTATAGCTGGGGAGGATAAGATTGCTAGTATCAAATCCCACTTTCCAGATGTTTTAGCTGTTGAAATGGAGGGTGCAGCCATTGCTCAAGCGGCTCAGGCCCTTGGCCTACCTTTCTTAGTCATTCGTGCTATGAGTGACAATGCCAATCACGAAGCTTCTATCTCATTTGATGAGTTTATCATTGAAGCTGGACGTCGTTCTGCCCAAGTCTTACTAGCCTTTTTAAAGGCCTTGGATTAAGCGGAAATTTGACAGTTTATCTAGCTTATGATAAGATTTAAATAAAGAAAAGCTAGAAAACGTTTCAGAGGATATTATGAGTATTGAAATGACCGTCAGTGAGATTGCAGAGGTCTTAGGATTATCTCGTCAAGCAATCAACAATCGTGTCAAAGAACTTCCAGAAGAGGACACGAAAAAAAATGACAAAGGTGTAACTGTAGTTACTCGAAGTGGCTTAATCAAGCTAGAAGAAATCTACAAAAAAACGATTTTTGAAGATGAACCAGTCAGTGATGATGTCAAACAACGCGAACTGATGGAAATCTTGGTCGATGAGAAGAATGCTGAAATTCTTCGATTGTACGAGCAACTCAAGGCCAAGGACCAGCAGTTGACAGAAAAAGATGAGCAGATGCGCATCAAAGACCGTCAGATTGCAGAAAAGGACAAACAGTTGGATCAACAGCAACAGTTAACTCTTCAAGCTATGAAGGATCAAGAAACCTTGAAACTCGAGTTGGACCAAGCAAAAGAAGAAGTCCAAGCAACCAAAAAAGGCTTTTTTGCTCGCCTTTTTGGAGGAAAATAAAGAAGCTGTTTGGGTTACTCACTAACCTAATGGCTTCTTTTATTATTTATAGTTTAGTTTGGGTAGTAATTGAGGTAAATAATGGAAAAATTAAGAGATTATATCGCCTTTGATTTGGAATTCAATCAACACGAGGGGGTTACCCATTTAATTCAAGTATCAGCAGTCCGCTATCAAGATGGACAAGAAAGTGCTGCTTTTGATTCTTATGTTCATACTACAGCCCCTTTGAAGAGTTTTATCAATGGTTTGACTGGGATCACAGCTGAAACCTTGAAAGATGCGCCAAAAGTAGAACAAGTTTTAAAGGACTTTCAAGCATTTGTTGGCGATTTACCTATCGTTGGTTACAATGCAGCTAAGAGTGATTTGCCTATTCTCTTGGAGCATGGTATTGATTATCGTGACCAGTATAAGGTTGATCTATATGAGGAGGCTTTTGAACGCCGTAGTTCTGATTTACACGGCATAGCCAATCTTAAATTGCAAACTGTTGCAAATTTTTTAGGCTTTCACGGGAAGTCTCATAACAGTTTAGAGGATGCCCGCATGACGGCGCGTGTTTACGAAGCTTTTTTGGAATCAGATGAAGGAAAGCTATTAATAGAAGACCAGAGTAGTTTTTCGATGAATAATCCTTTCGGTGGCTTAGATTTATCCCAATTTTTAGACTAGGAGTGCTTATGAAACCTGAAAAACCTAAAAAGCTAGGTTTTAGGAAGATATACTATAACCTAGATAAGATTTTATTTCTATTTTTCTTGATATTTATGATGGTTGAGTTTGTCTGGCTACCATTGAATTCATGGATTGCTGGCATCCTTCTGAGACAAACAGGTTACTTGTTTATCTCCTACAATAACTTTTGGGCGATTATACAAGGCTCGCCTTTTATCAGTTTAGCCTTTCTCATCTTAATTGCAATCAATCTCCTGGTTGCCTATTTCCAGATTTGTCTTTTGTTTATCGGGGCTCGTCACCTTCTCTATCATGAAAAGAGAACTTTAATTGAGTACAGTAGAAAAGTATTTCACCAGAGCTTTCTATTCGTTAAGCGATTGAGCTTTTGTAAGATGGCCTTTGTCTTTTTTTACATTGCTTTGCTTTTCCCGTTCATCCGTAAGATTTTAAAAATCTACTACCTCAACAAGATTATTATTCCTGATTTTATTGTGAATTATTGGGAAGGTAAGCATTGGCTGGTAGGTCTGATGATCATAGCATCCGCTTGGATCTTTCTCTACATCTCTGTCCGATTTATGTTTGCCCTTCCTAAGATTCTCTTTGAAAGAAAGACCGTAAGAGAAAGTGTGAAATATAGTCTCAAAAAGACAAAGAAAAATGTCCTTTTCTACTCTTGGCATCTCTTGCTCATTATCATTAAAACCTATCTCTTCTTCTTTGGTTTGTTAATTCCTTTGCTTTTTGCGCAAGCAGTGATGGATAATCTCACTCAAAAAGAGTCCTTGATTCTCGGTGTGATTAATTTTGTCTTGATTAAAAATTTCCATTACATGACCCTAACTTATTTCCTAGTGAAGTTTGTTTCCTTCCTTACAGGAGAGGAGTTGGAGATCATGCCAAGGCGAAAGAAAGATCATCTGATGAGATGGGGTGTCATGGGGTGTGCAAGCATCATCTTTGCCATAGAAGGCTACGTTTATCTGGAATCTCCGGATACCAATACACCTTTAGTGATTTCGCACAGAGGAGTAAGCAATAAAAACGGTGTTCAAAATACTGTGCAGTCTTTAGAAAAAACAGCTCAACTAAAACCAGATCTCATCGAAATGGATGTGCAGGAAACGAAAGACGGTCAGTTCGTGATGATGCACGATGCCAACCTCAAAAATTTAACTGGTATTAATGCTACACCGCAAGATTTGACTCTGGATGAATTAACAAATACAGATATTTACGAGAATGGTTATCAAACAAAGATTTCAAGCTTTGATGCCTATTTAGAGCGTGCAAATGCTTTAAACCAAAAATTGCTGATTGAGATTAAGACCAGTAAAAAAGATAGTCCGCAAATGATGGACCATTTCCTCGAAAAGTATGGAGCGACTATCAAGAAATATGGGCATCAGATGCAATCACTAGACTATCATGTGATTGATAAAGTGTTGACTTATGATTCTGAAATTCCAGTTTACTTTATTCTTCCCTTTAACAGTATCTTCCCAAGAACCAAGGCAACGGGTTACACTATGGAGTACTCGACTTTGGATGAATACTTTGTCAATAAACTCTGGGCAACTGATCAGAGACTCTATGTTTGGACCGTAAATGGTTCGGAGGCATTTGATAAAGCAGTTCGTCTCGGCGCAGATGGCATGATTACTGATGATCTTGAAATGGTCCAGTCACAAGTCACAACGGCTCAAGACGATCCGGAATATACGGAATTACTCTTAAAGAAAGCAATGGAATTCTTTGACTTCTAATAAAAAAAGAGAAACATCTGTTTCTCTTTTTTTGTGGATTAGAAAGGCAATTTTCCAGCGAAAGCACCGAGTTTCTTCTTAGTCGTTTCATCAATTTGTTCAAGAGCAGCGTTAATGGCCTGAGCAGTCATGTCAGAAAGTGTTTCGAGATCTTCTGGATCTACAACTGCTGGGTTGAAGTCAATGCTGACAACTTTTTTGTCACCAGTTAAGGTCGCTTGGACAAGGTCTTGAGCAGATTTTCCAACAAATTCCATGGCAGCGAGTTCTGCTTGGCTTTGTTCCATTTGTTTTTGAAGTTTTTGTGCTTGACGCATCATGTTTTGCATGTTCATCATGGTGGTTTACAGTTTCCTTTTTCTATTATTTTCTTTTTTATTTTATCAATTTTAGGGGCAAAAGTCTATTATTTGTTTAATTCATGAGATATATGAGCTTTTATAATGATTCCCTCAAACAACTTTTAAGAGATTTACTATGGACATCCAGTATCCTTTGCTAAACAAATAATTTCATTTAAGCTTTCTTTAAGGTTTCTATTATATCCTAAAGAACTCTATATTAACCGAACGTTGGATGGCTAATATAGAGGATAATCTAATTTTATTTCTTAATTTGTTATTATCTTTCCAGATTTAGTAACACATTGTTCACTTTTTACCTTAAATGGTGTGTTGATTATACTAAATGACACTCTGTCTTTTCTTCATGATGGAGACAGATTGTGATATAATAAATAGTAATGAGTTTTTTTAGAATAAACTAAAGGAGAATATAAATGATCTATGCAGGAATCCTAGCCGGAGGAACTGGCACACGCATGGGAATCAGTAATTTACCAAAACAATTCTTGGAGTTGGGTGATCGACCTATTTTGATCCACACAATTGAAAAATTCGTCTTAGAACCAAGTATTGAAAAAATTGTAGTTGGAGTTCATGGAGACTGGGTGTCACACGCTGAGGACCTAGTTGACAAGTATCTTTCTCTCCACAAGGATCGCATCATCATTACCAAAGGTGGGGCTGATCGCAATACCAGTATCGAGAAGATTATAGAAGCCATTAATGCCTATCGTCCAATCACTCCAGAAGATATCGTGGTTACCCACGACTCTGTTCGTCCTTTTATCACACTTCGCATGATTCAGGATAATATCAAACTTGCTCAAGATCATGATGCGGTTGACACAGTAGTAGAAGCGGTTGATACCATTGTTGAAAGTACAAATGGTCAGTTTATCACGGATATTCCAAATCGTGCTCACCTCTATCAAGGTCAAACACCTCAGACATTCCGTTGCAAGGATTTCATGGATTTGTATGGTTCCCTATCTGATCAAGAAAAGGAAATCCTGACGGATGCATGTAAAATTTTTGTTATCAAAGGAAAGGATGTTGCTCTAGCTAAAGGGGAATATTCAAACCTTAAAATCACAACGGTGACAGACTTGAAAATCGCGAAAAGCATGATTGAGAAAGACTAAGGCTATGATTAATCAAATTTATCAACTGACCAAACCAAAGTTTATCAATGTAAAATATCAAGAAGAGGATATTGATCAGGAGAATCATATCCTGATTCGTCCAAATTATATGGCGGTTTGTCATGCGGATCAACGTTACTATCAAGGGAAGCGTGATCCAAAGATATTGGCTAAAAAACTCCCTATGGCCATGATTCATGAGTCTTGTGGAACTGTTATTTCAGATCCGACTGGGACTTATGAAGTCGGTCAAAAGGTAGTTATGATTCCCAATCAACCGCCTATGCAGAGTGACAAGGAGTTCTACGAGAACTACATGACCGGAACCTATTTCCTATCAAGTGGTTATGATGGCTTTATGAGAGAATTTGTCTCTCTTCCAAAAGATCGTGTTGTGTCTTATAATGACATTGAGGACACAGTTGCAGCCATTACTGAGTTTGTGAGTGTTGGTATGCATGCCATGGATCGTTTCTTGCATCTCGCTCATAGTAAGCGAGAGCGTATCGCTGTTATCGGAGATGGTAGTTTGGCCTTTGTTGTTGCAAATATTATCAATTATACCTTGCCAGAAGCAGAGATTATCGTCTTTGGTCGCCATTGGGAAAAACTAGAGCTCTTCTCTTTTGCAAAAGAGTGCTACATTACTGATAATATACCAGAGGATTTGACCTTTGATCATGGATTTGAGTGTTGCGGTGGTGATGGTACAGGTCCAGCTATCAATGACTTGATTCGTTATATTCGCCCACAGGGAACGATTCTCATGATGGGAGTGAGCGAATACAAGGTTAATATCAATACACGAGATGCTTTGGAAAAAGGATTGTTATTAGTGGGATCGTCTCGTTCAGGACGCGTCGATTTTGAGAAGGCCATTCAAATGATGGAAGTCAAAAAGTTTGCGAATCGTCTGAAGAATATCCTTTATGTTGAAGAGCCTGTGAGAGAAATCAAGGACATTCATCGTGTCTTTGCTACAGACCTTAATACTGCTTTCAAAACAGTATTTAAGTGGGAAGTGTAGAAGATGGAGGTTAATTGTGGAGAAACTCATCAAAGAAAAAATTTCTTCTTTACTATCTGATGAAGAGGAAGTACTCAGTGTTGAACAGTTGGGAGGCATGACCAACCAAAACTATTTGGTTAAAACAACCAACAAACAGTATATTGTGAAATTTTTTGGTAAAGGGACTGAAAAACTCATCAATCGTCAAAATGAAAAGTACAATCTTGAACTTTTAGAGGATTTAGATTTAGATGTTAAAAATTACCTCTTTGATATAGAGTCAGGGATTAAAGTAAATGAATACATCGAATCGGCAGTAACTCTTGATTCAACATCTATCAAGTCCAAGTTTGAAAAGATTGCACCAATTTTACAAACCATCCATGCTTCAGGGAAAGAATTAAGAGGAGAATTTGCTCCCTTTGAGGAAATCAGCAAATATGAATCCTTGATTGAGGGACCTATCCCTTATGAAAACTATGAAGCTGTAAGAAAAGATGTATTTTCACTAGAAAAGAGATTGGCTGATTTGGGTGTTGATAGAAAGTCCTGTCATATCGATCTGGTACCAGAAAACTTTATCGAGTCACCTCAAGGTCGCTTGTATTTGATTGACTGGGAATACTCTTCTATGAATGATCCAATGTGGGACTTGGCAGCACTTTTCTTAGAGTCTGAATTTACAAAGCAAGAGGAGGCTGATTTCCTTTCCTACTATGAAAGTGAAAAAACGCATGTATCACGTGAGAAGATTCGTATCTATAAAATCTTGCAAGATACTATCTGGAGTTTGTGGACAGTGTACAAAGAAGCTCAAGGAGCTGATTTTGGAGATTATGGTATCAACCGTTACCAAAGAGCTGTCGAGGGTTTGACTTATTATGGAGGTTAGGATGAAGAATAAAAATGGTGTTTCTTTTGGTCTGCTCTCTGGTATCTTCTGGGGATTAGGTCTAACGATTAGTGCTTATATCTTTTCAATTTTTACAAATCTTTCACCTTTTGTGGTGGCTGCCGCTCATGATTTCTTGAGTATCTTTATCTTGTTAGCTTTTCTTTTGGTAAAAGAAAGAAAAGTTCGTCTCTCGATTTTCTTAAATATTCGAAATGTAAGTGTAATTATCGGAGCTTTACTAGCAGGACCAATAGGTATGCAGGCCAATCTTTATGCGGTTAAATATATCGGTAGTTCACTAGCTTCATCTGTATCAGCTATTTACCCAGCAGTTTCAGTTTTGCTCGCCTTCTTCATTTTGAAACACAAGGTTTCAAAGAATACAGTATTCGGTGTTTTCTTGATTATTGCAGCTATCATTGCTCAAACCTACAAGGTTGAACAAGTAAACTCGTTTTACATTGGGATTCTTTGTGCCCTTATTTGTGCCATTGCCTGGGGGAGTGAAAGTGTTCTCAGCTCCTATGCTATGGAAAGCGATTTAAGTGAAATTGAAGCCTTGTTAATCCGACAAGTAACCTCATTCTTATCCTATCTTGTGATTGTGCTATTTTCTCACCATTCATTTGCAGAAGTGGCAGATGGGCAGTTACTAGGCCTCTTGCTTGTCTTTGCGGCCTTTAATATGATTTCCTACTTAGCTTATTATATCGCTATTAATCGTTTGCAACCTGCGAAAGCAACAGGTTTGAATGTGAGCTATGTAGTTTGGACTGTCTTATTTGCAGTTATTTTCTTGGGTGCACCGCTAGATATGCTGACAATCATCACTTCACTTATTGTTATGGCTGGTGTTTATATTATTATTAAAGAATAAAGGAGATTCGTGTGAAAGCGATTATTTTAGCAGCGGGCTTAGGAACTCGTCTGCGCCCTATGACTGAAAATACCCCAAAAGCTTTGGTTAAGGTTAATCAAAAACCCTTGGTAGAATACCAAATCGAGTTTTTGAAAGAGAGAGGAATTGATGAGATTATTATCGTTGTTGGTTACCTCAAGGAACAATTTGACTACCTAAAAGAAAAATATGGTGTTCGTTTAGTCTTTAACGACAAGTATGCTGATTACAATAACTTCTACTCACTTTATCTAGTAAAAGAAGATTTGGCTAACAGCTACGTCATCGATGCAGATAACTATCTTTTCAAAAATATGTTTAGAAACGATCTTAAACGTTCTACCTATTTCAGTGTTTATCGTGAAGACTGTACGAACGAGTGGTTCTTGGTTTACGGTGATGACTACAAGGTTCAAGACATTATTGTTGATAGCAAGGCTGGTCGCATTCTGAGCGGAGTTTCATTCTGGGATGCACCAACTGCTGAGAAGATTGTTGGCTTTATTGACAAAGCTTACGAGAGTGGTGAATTTGTTGATCTCTACTGGGACAACATGGTTAAGGATAATATCAAAGAATTAGATGTCTATGTCGAAGAATTAGAAGGAAATAGCATCTATGAAATTGATAGTGTAAAAGATTACCATAAGTTAGAAGAGATTTTATCTACTATTGAGTAAGGAAAGAGAAGAAGGCTTGTGCCTTCTTTTTTTGTGTATTTTATAACAAGAATGTTTGATATTGATTGTATTCTTTAAATGAAACAAAAATTACAAAAAAATGAACAAAATAAAACAAAAATTATTGACAACGATTTCATATAGTGTTATACTTATTACATAAAAGATAATTGAAAGAAGGGAAAATGTTATGGGATTAGATCATTTCTTTGACAAAAACCTGGTGTTTTGCTTAGAAGCGGATAATCAAGAACAACTCTTTGATCAGGTAGCAAGCTTGTTGGAAGAACGAGAAATTGTCACTCCAACTTATCGTGAAGCCTTGATCACGCGTGAAAAGTCATTTCCAACTGGTTTAGATATGGAATTTCTAGGAAAGGACTTGCCAAATGTGGCGATTCCTCATACAGATATTGTTCATAATCTAGCTGAGAAAGTGGTGGTTGTTCGATTAGAAAAACCAGTAACTTTTCACAATATGATTGCTCCTGATAAGGAAGTAGAAGTATCCCTACTCTTCTTTATCATTAACAACTCAAGTTCAAGTCAAACAAATATTCTGGCTCAGTTGATGGACTTTTTCACAGGAAATGGACATCTGGAAGACCTATCAAAAATTTCCGAACCAGAAAAACTTTATGCTTACATTTCCGAAGCAACCGCTTAATCTTGTCTATTAAAAAATAAAATCGGAGGAAATCCAAATGATTAAAATTCTTGCTGCCTGCGGTGCAGGTGTTAACTCAAGTCACCAAATTAAAAGTGCTCTAGAAGAAGAACTTTCAAACCGTGGTTATGACGTTCACTGTGATGCCGTCATGGTGAAAGATGTGAACGAAGACCTTATGAAAGGTTACGATATCTTTACTCCAATCGCTGCAACAGATCTTGGTTTTGAACCAAGTATTCCAGTAATCGAAGCTGGACCAATCTTGTTCCGTATTCCTGCAATGAGCGCTCCAGTATTTGACAATATTGAAGCAGCTATCAAAGAACACGGACTAAGCTAATTTATTCTTTATCTTGTTAACATTCATATAACTAAAAAAACGGGAGGAACTATTATGGATGTCATTATCAATCTGGCCAACGATATCTTCAAACCTATCTTGGCTATGGGTGGCCCTATCATCATGCTGATCATTTTGACAGTATTGGCCCTACTTTTTGGAGTGAAATTCTCCAAAGCACTTGAAGGTGGTATCAAACTTGCCATCGCCCTTACTGGTATCGGTGCTATCATCGGTATGCTTAACGGAGCTTTCTCAGCATCACTTGCGAAATTCGTTGAAAACACTGGTATCCAATTGAACATCACCGACGTTGGTTGGGCACCACTTGCAACAATCACTTGGGGTTCTGCATGGACACTTTACTTCTTGCTTGTAATGTTGATTGTCAACATTGTGATGCTTGCAATGAAGAAAACAGATACACTTGACGTCGATATCTTCGATATCTGGCACTTGTCAATCACTGGTCTTTTGATTAAATGGTATGCAGACAACAACGGTGTAAGCCAAGGGGTTTCACTCTTCATCGCAACTGCAGCAGTTGTCCTTGTAGGTATTTTGAAAATCATCAACTCTGATTTGATGAAACCAACTTTCGACGACCTTCTTAATGCACCAAGTTCATCACCAATGACTTCAACTCACATGAACTACATGATGAACCCAGTTATCATGGTCTTGGATAAGATCTTTGATAAAGTATTGCCTGGTCTCGATAAATATGACTTTGACGCTGCAAAATTGAACAAAAAAATCGGTTTCTGGGGATCTAAATTCTTTATCGGTTTCATCCTTGGTATTGTTATTGGTTTGATGGGGACTCCACACCCAGTTGCTGGAGTAGAAGATGCATCTTCATGGGAACTTGTTATTAAAGGTTGGTTGTCTCTTGGTTTGACAGCCGGTGTAGCTTTGGAACTCTTCTCACTTATCGGATCATGGTTCATCGCAGCCGTAGAACCACTCTCACAAGGTATTACAAACGTTGCTACTAAACGTCTTCAAGGACGTAAATTCAACATCGGTCTTGACTGGCCTTTCATCGCTGGTCGTGCTGAAATCTGGGCTTGTGCTAACGTACTTGCTCCAATCATGCTAGTAGAAGCTGTGCTTCTTTCAAACGTCGGTAATGGTATCTTGCCACTTGCAGGTATCATCGCTATGGGTGTGACTCCAGCTCTCTTGGTTGTTACACGTGGTAAATTGCTCCGTATGATTATCTTCGGAACACTCTTGTTGCCTCTCTTCCTTCTTTCTGGTACTCTTATCGCTCCATTTGCAACTGAACTTGCTAAAGGTGTAGGTGCCTTCCCAGAAGGTGTGAGCCAAACTCAATTGATCACTCACTCAACTCTTGAAGGACCAATTGAAAAACTATTTGGTTGGGCAATCGGTAATGCTACAACAGGTGATATCAAAGCAATCCTTGGTGCAGCAGTCTTCCTTGTATTCTATGTAGGTATCTTTGCTTGGTATAGAAAACAAATGATCAAACGTAACGAAGAATACGCAGCAAATGCTAAATAATTCGCTCCTATAAAATGTAAATTGTGAAAACTAGGTTGTTAATTTCCTACATTGGGAGTGACAACCTAGTTTTTCGTATAAAAATCTAAAAATAGTTGGAGAATATTATGGTAATTGAAATCAAATCAGATCAGTTAACGGTTCAGTTTAAAATCTTAGGTGGCGCCTTGTCGTCAATCAAGGACCGAGAAGGCATTGAGTATTTGTGGCAAGGTGATGCCACTTACTGGAGTGGACAAGCCCCAGTACTTTTTCCAATCTGCGGCTCTTTAAGAGAAGATACAGCCTTCTACAGTCATGAAGATGGAACGGAGACGAAAGGAAACATTCCTCGTCACGGTTTGGTCCGTAAAAAAGAATTTGAATTAGTTGATCAAACAGAAAACAGCGTAACCTTTGCTATCGAAGATGATGAGAATACTTATCAAAACTATCCTTATCATTTCCGTCTTGAAATCACTTATAAGGTTACTGGCAAGACAGTTCGTACTCAATACAAGATTTTCAATAAAGAAACCAGCAAGGTCATGCCATACTTTATTGGTGGACATCCAGGCTTTAATTGTCCTCTGCTAGATGGCGAAACTTATGAAGATTACTATTTAGAGTTTGAGAAAGAAGAGACTTGCTCTGTTCCACGTCCTTTCCCAGAAACAGGCATGTTAGACTTCCAAGATAGAAGTCCATGGTTGGATGGGCAAAAAGAATTAGACATTAGCTATGATTTGTTTAGCACAGATGCAGTGACTTTGGATGAGTTGCAATCCAGAACAATTGCCCTTCGTTCTCGTAAGCATGAGAAGGGATTAAAAGTACACTTCCAAGAGTTCTCAAATCTTATCATTTGGTCAACTTTGAATAAGGGACCATTCATTGCTTTTGAACCATGGTCTGGCTTGTCAACATCTCTTGAAGAAGGAGATCATTTAGAAGATAAGAAAAACGTTTGTCTCTTGGAACCCGGTCAAGTAGACCAAATTGGCTTTGATATTGAAATATTTTAGATAAAAAACCACAAAAACAAACATTTACTGTTGACTTTTTATAAAAATAGGAGTATATTATGTTTGTAAGCAACAAATGATGTTTGCAACAAACAAATAATCACTTGTTATATTCTCTTTCGAGGAGAAAGTTTGTTTCCAGGAACTTGATTTCCTGGACTTGGATAAGGTGATATTCATCTCATTCAATCAAATTTGTCAATAAACTGCTAGAAAGTCTTTTGTAGGTAAACTGCTAACTATAAAAGTCTTTACTAGCCTAGAAAAATAAAAAGGAGTATACAATATGTCTATTGTTATCGGTGCAGATGCTGCAGGTTTGAGATTGAAAGAAGTTGTGAAAGACTTCTTGGAAAAAGAAAACTTCCACGTTGTGGATGTTACAGCTGAAGGTCAAGACTTTGTTGATGTGACTCTTGCTGTTGCTGCAGAAGTAAACAAAGAAGAACAAAACCTTGGTATCGTGATTGATGCTTATGGGGCTGGTCCATTCATGGTCGCAACTAAAATCAAAGGAATGGTTGCTGCAGAAGTTTCAGATGAACGTTCAGCTTATATGACTCGTGGACACAACAACTCACGTATGATCACTATGGGTGCACAACTTGTTGGTGACGAATTGGCCAAAAACATTGCTAAAGGTTTTGTTAATGGTAAATACGACGGTGGACGTCACCAGATTCGTGTTGATATGTTGAACAAAATGTGCTAATTAGATTACAGTAAGAAAGGTAAGTTAAAATGAGAATTGCAATTGGATGTGACCACATCGTAACAGATGAAAAAATGGCGGTTTCAGAATTTTTGAAATCAAAAGGATATGAAGTCATCGACTTTGGTACCTATGACCACACACGTACTCACTACCCAATCTTTGGTAAAAAAGTGGGTGAAGCTGTAACTAGCGGTCAAGCTGATCTTGGGGTATGTATCTGTGGTACTGGTGTTGGTATCAACAACGCTGTCAACAAAGTTCCAGGAGTTCGTTCTGCCTTGGTTCGTGATATGACAACAGCTCTTTATGCAAAAGAACAATTGAACGCCAATGTTATTGGTTTTGGTGGTAAAATCACTGGTGAATTGCTCATGTGCGACATCATTGAAGCTTTCATCAATGCTGAATACAAACCATCAGAAGAAAACAAAAAATTGATTGCGAAAATTGAGCACGTTGAAACTCACAATGCTCATCAAGCAGATGCAAACTTCTTTACAGAATTCCTTGAAAAATGGGATCGCGGTGAATACCACGACTAAGAGGTGACGCATGATTTTAACAGTCACAATGAATCCATCCATTGACATTTCTTATCCTTTGGATGAATTAAAAATTGACACTGTCAACCGTGTGGTGGACGTGACCAAGACAGCTGGTGGTAAAGGTCTCAATGTTACACGAGTTCTTTCAGAATTTGGTGATTCTGTTGCTGCTACTGGTTTGGTCGGTGGTAAACTTGGTGAGTTTTTAGTAGAGCATATCGACGATAAAGTATCGAAACGTTTCTTCTCCATTCAAGGAGAGACTCGTAACTGTATCGCTATTCTCCATGGAGACAACCAAACAGAAGTTCTTGAAAAAGGTCCTGTAGTATTGGAACAGGAAGGTCAAGACTTTTTGGAACATTTCAAAAATCTCCTGGAGTCAGTTGAAGTAGTAGCTATCTCAGGTAGTCTGCCAGCAGGTCTTCCAGTTGACTACTATGCAAGCTTAGTAGAACTTGCTAATCGCGCAGGAAAACCAGTTGTTCTAGACTGCTCAGGTGCGGCTCTTCAGGCTGTCCTTGAATCACCACACAAACCAACAGTTATTAAACCAAATAACGAAGAATTGTCTCAGCTTCTAGGCAGAGAAGTTTCTGAGGAGTTGGATGAATTAAAAGAAGTTCTTCAAGAGCCTCTATTTGCAGGGGTTGAGTGGATAATCGTTTCACTTGGTGCAAATGGTGCTTTTGCAAAACATGGGGACACTTTCTACAAGGTAGATATTCCAAGAATTCAGGTAGTGAACCCTGTTGGATCTGGAGATTCTACTGTGGCAGGTATTTCATCAGGACTTCTTCATGAGGAATCGGATGCAGAACTCCTCATCAAGGCCAATGTCCTTGGTATGCTCAATGCTCAAGAAAAAATGACAGGTCATGTCAATATGGCCAACTATCAGGATCTATATGATCAATTAATAGTAAAAGAGGTATAAAATGGCTTTAACAGAACAAAAACGTGCACGCTTAGAAAAACTTTCAGATGAAAATGGCATTATTTCAGCCCTTGCTTTTGACCAACGTGGTGCTTTGAAACGCCTCATGGCTCAATACCAAACAGAAGAGCCGACAGTGGCTCAAATGGAAGAACTCAAAGTCTTGGTTGCAGATGAATTGACAAAATACGCATCCTCTATGCTTCTTGACCCTGAGTATGGTCTCCCAGCTACAAAAGCGCTTGATGCCAATGCTGGTCTTCTCCTTGCTTATGAGAAAACTGGCTACGACACAACAAGCACTAAACGCTTGCCTGACTGCTTGGATGTTTGGTCTGCCAAACGCATCAAAGAACAAGGTGCAGATGCTGTCAAATTCTTGCTTTACTATGACGTAGATAGCTCTGACGAACTCAACCAACAAAAACAAGCCTACATCGAGCGCATCGGTTCAGAGTGTGTGGCAGAAGACATTCCATTCTTCCTTGAAATCTTGGCTTACGATGAAAAAATCGCTGACGCAGGTTCTGCAGAATACGCAAAAGTAAAACCACATAAAGTTATCGGTGCCATGAAGGTCTTCTCAGACCCACGCTTCAACATCGATGTTTTGAAAGTGGAAGTTCCAGTCAACGTCAAATACGTTGAAGGCTTTGGCGATGGTGAAATCGTTCATACACGCGAAGAAGTGGCAGCCTTCTTCAAAGCGCAAGATGAAGCGACTAACTTGCCATATATCTACTTGAGTGCAGGTGTATCAGCTAAACTCTTCCAAGAAACACTTGTCTTTGCCCACGAATCAGGCGCGAACTTCAACGGTGTTCTTTGCGGCCGTGCAACTTGGGCTGGATCAGTTGAAGCCTACATCAAAGACGGTGAGGCAGCAGCTCGTGAATGGCTACGCACAACTGGATTTGAGAACATTGACGAACTCAACAAGGTTCTTCAAACAACAGCGACTTCATGGACTGAACGTGTATAAGTTTTCCCCCCTAATCTTAGGAACATTGATCTAAATAAAAAATTTAAACAAAGTTGAATGTAAAGGTTTACAAAAAAACTAACTTGTGCTATACTTAAATCACAAGTTAATACAAGGTGAGTGTTACTAAGTAATATTAGGCATGATCACAGGTGGATTAGAAATCGATAGATTTTCTAGTTCATTTGTGGTCATTTTTTATACTCATATACCTTTAAGAGATAAAAGGAGGTTGCCATGTATCGAATTCTAAACCCAATGAATCACAACGTCTCGCTTGTCAGAAATGACAAAGGAGAAGAAGTGATTGTGATTGGTAAGGGGATTGCATTTGGGAAAAAGAAGGGGGATTTGATTGCTGAGGATCAGGTTGAGAAAATCTTTCGTATGAAGACAGAAGAGTCCAGAGAAAACTTTATGGCTCTGCTCAAAGATGTTCCGCTTGATTTTATCACAGTGACCTATGAGATTATTGATAAGCTTTCTAAGAAATATCATTATCCGATTCAAGAGTATCTCTACGTAACCTTGACAGATCATATTTACTGTTCTTACCAAGCTCTAACACAAGGAAGGTACAAGGATAGCAATCTGCCAGATATTTCTGCCAAGTATCCTGTAGCTTTTCAAATCGCAAAGGAAGCCTTTGAAATCTATCGTCAGAAGTTGACAGATCATTTCCCTGAGGACGAAATTATTCGGATCGCTTATCATTTCATTAATGCCGAAGGGGAGAATGAAGTTCAAGTGGTTGAGTCGATTGATAAGAGGAAAGAAATTCTCAGGAATGTCGAAGAAGTGCTTAAAAGTTACGCTATTCAACGAACCAAAGAGAATAACCATTTCTATGATCGATTTATGATTCATTTGAATTATTTCTTGGATTATTTAGACAGATCTAGAGATGATAACCAATCACTTCTGGATATGGAAGACCATATCAAACAATCCTATCCAAAAGCGTTCGAGATTGGTTCCAAGATCTATGATGTGATTACGCAACATACGGGTCTTGATTTGTATAAAAGTGAACGAGTTTATCTAGTTCTACATATCCAACGTTTATTGTCATAAAAATTTAATTAAAAATACATAAGGAGAATTCTATCATGAATAGAGAAGAAGTAACATTGTTAGGTTTTGAAATCGTAGCCTATGCTGGCGATGCTCGTTCAAAACTATTGGAAGCCTTGAAGGCTGCTGAAGCTGGTGATTTTGCGAAAGCAGATACTCTCGTAGAGGAAGCAGGTGGTTGCATCGCGGAGGCGCACCACGCGCAAACAAGTCTATTAACTAAGGAAGCTTCAGGTGAGGACTTAGCTTATAGTGTAACCATGATGCATGGCCAGGATCACTTGATGACAACCATCTTGCTCAAAGATTTGATGCACCATTTAATCGAACTCTACAAGAGAGGAGTTAAGTAATGAACAAACTAATTGCTTTTATCGAGAAAGGAAAGCCTTTCTTTGAGAAATTATCTCGTAATATCTATCTTCGTGCTATTCGTGATGGTTTCATTGCAGGTATGCCCGTTATTCTCTTCTCAAGTATCTTTATCTTGATTGCTTTTGTACCAAACTCATGGGGCTTTAAATGGTCTGATGATGTTGTTAATCTCCTCATGAAACCTTATAGCTATTCAATGGGGATTCTAGCTCTCTTGGTAGCTGGTACAACAGCTAAGTCATTGACGGACTCAGTAAACCGTAGCATGGAGAAAACCAATCAAATCAACTATATGTCAACACTGTTGGCTGCAATTGTTGGTTTGTTGATGTTGGCAGCTGATCCGATTGAAGGTGGTTTTGCGACAGGTTTCCTTGGGACAAAAGGTTTGCTTTCAGCCTTTCTTGCTGCCTTTGTAACTGTAGCCATCTATAAGGTTTGTGTTAAGAACAACGTCACTATTCGTATGCCTGACGAAGTTCCACCAAATATCTCACAAGTCTTTAAAGATGTGATTCCATTCACTCTATCAGTGGTTTCTCTTTATGCTCTTGATTTACTAGCTCGTCATTTTGTTGGTGCAAGCGTAGCTGAATCAATCGGTAAATTCTTTGCACCATTATTCTCTGCTGCTGATGGTTATCTAGGTATTACGATTATCTTTGGTGCCTTTGCCTTCTTCTGGTTTGTTGGTATCCATGGTCCATCTATCGTTGAACCAGCAATCGCAGCGATTACCTATGCAAATGCCGAAGTCAACTTGAACCTTCTCCAACAAGGGATGCACGCTGACAAGATTCTTACTTCTGGTACACAAATGTTTATCGTTACCATGGGTGGTACGGGTGCGACACTGGTTGTTCCATTCATGTTCATGTGGTTGACCAAATCGAAACGAAATCGTGCAATCGGACGCGCTTCAGTAGTTCCAACTTTCTTTGGTGTAAACGAACCAATCCTGTTTGGTGCACCTCTTGTACTGAATCCAATCTTCTTCATTCCATTTATCTTTGCTCCAATCGCAAACGTATGGATCTTTAAATTCTTTATTGAGACGCTTGGCATGAACTCATTTACAGCCAACCTTCCTTGGACAACACCAGGTCCGCTCGGTATTGTTCTCGGTACAAACTTCCAATTCTTGTCATTTGTACTTGCTGCTTTGTTAATCCTTGTTGACGTAGCCGTTTACTATCCATTCCTCAAGGTTTATGATGAACAAATCCTTGAAGAAGAGCGTTCTGGTAAAGCCAATGATGAATTGAAAGAAAAAGTAGCTGCAAACTTCAATACTGCTAAAGCAGATGCTATTCTTGAAAAAGCTGGTGTAGAAGCAGCGCAAAACACAATCACTGAAGAAACCAATGTCTTGGTTCTCTGTGCAGGCGGAGGAACAAGTGGTCTCCTTGCAAATGCTCTAAACAAAGCAGCTGCGGAGTACAAGGTTCCTGTTAAAGCAGCAGCTGGTGGCTATGGAGCTCACCGTGAAATGTTGCCTGAGTTTGATCTGGTTATCCTTGCTCCTCAAGTAGCTTCAAACTTTGAAGACATGAAGGCCGAAACCGACAAACTTGGTATCAAACTTGCCAAGACAGAAGGTGGCCAATACATTAAACTGACTCGTGACGGAAAAGGCGCTCTTGCCTTTGTTCAAGCGCAGTTCGAAGAATAAAATGTAAATAGCAAAGAAGTGAGATGGAAGAACTCCTCCCAACTATACCCCCATCTCATTTCTATTTCTTGAAAGGTGAATCAAATGACAAAAACACTTCCAAAAGACTTTATTTTTGGCGGGGCAACAGCTGCCTATCAAGCAGAAGGTGCTACCAATACCGATGGTAAAGGACCAGTTGCCTGGGACAAATACCTCAAAGATAACTACTGGTACACTGCTGAACCAGCCAGTGATTTCTATCACAAATACCCAGTTGACCTCAAACTAGCAGAAGAGTATGGTGTCAATGGTATCCGTATTTCAATCGCTTGGTCACGTATCTTTCCAACTGGTTATGGGAAGGTTAATGACAAGGGGGTTGAGTTCTATCATAATCTATTTGCAGAGTGCCACAAACGTCATGTTGAGCCCTTTGTAACTCTTCATCACTTTGATACACCAGAAGCTCTACATTCAAATGGAGACTTCTTAAACCGTGAAAACATTGAACACTTTGTAGACTACGCAGCTTTCTGTTTTGAAGAATTCCCAGAAGTAAACTATTGGACAACCTTTAATGAAATTGGACCAATCGGTGATGGTCAATACTTGGTTGGTAAATTCCCTCCTGGTATTCAGTACGACCTTGCCAAAGTCTTCCAATCTCATCACAATATGATGGTGTCGCATGCGCGTGCAGTAAAACTTTTCAAGGATAAGGGATACAAGGGTGAAATTGGTGTGGTGCATGCCCTGCCTACTAAGTATCCTCTGGATCCAGATAATCCTGCAGATGTCCGTGCAGCTGAGTTAGAAGATATTATCCATAACAAGTTTATCCTAGACGCGACTTATCTAGGACGATATTCCGAAGAAACCATGGAAGGTGTCAACCATATCTTAGCAGTCAATGGTGGAAGTTTAGATCTGCGTGAAGAAGACTTCGCTGTGCTAGAAGCTGCAAAAGACCTGAATGACTTCCTTGGAATTAACTACTACATGAGTGATTGGATGCAAGCCTTTGATGGCGAAACAGAAATCATTCATAACGGTAAGGGTGAAAAAGGAAGCTCTAAGTATCAGATTAAGGGAGTTGGACGTCGAGTAGCGCCTGACTATGTCCCACGTACGGATTGGGATTGGATTATCTACCCTCAAGGTTTGTATGACCAAATCATGCGTGTGAAGAAAGATTATCCTAACTACAAGAAGATTTACATTACTGAAAATGGTCTCGGCTATAAAGATGAGTTTGTTGATAACACTGTTTACGATGATGGTCGTATTGATTACGTGAAGCAACACTTGGAAGTTTTGTCTGATGCGATTGCAGATGGAGCTAATGTAAAAGGATACTTCATCTGGTCATTGATGGATGTCTTCTCATGGTCAAACGGTTATGAAAAACGTTACGGTCTCTTCTATGTTGATTTTGAAACCCAGGAGCGTTATCCTAAGAAATCAGCTCACTGGTACAAGAAACTAGCTGAGACACAACTTATTGAATAAAATTCAACAAAAATTCCCCGCCAAAAGGCAGGGGAATTTTTATGGTTTTGATAAAAGAATGGTTGTTTGTTTCGACAAATCTTCAAATGTTTCCTGACTCAGTTTGGAATCTGAAACGATGGTATCAATCTCTGAGATATTGTAGAAAGTGTAAAAATCAAACTTATTAAACTTGCTGTGGTCTGCCAGTAAGTATTTTTTATTGGCATTGTTCAAGGCGATTCGTTGAACCTCGCCCTCTTCTTCACTGAAAGTAGCAATAGCTTTATCCTTGATACCATTACAACTTACAAAAGCTTTAGAAAACTGAAGATTGGCTAAATCCTGCAGGGTAAGTGTTCCCACAAAAGCTCCAGTGATAGAGCGATAATTTCCACCAATCAAAATCAAATCTGTTAGTTTTCGTTCGTTTAGGATGAGAAAAACAGGAAGGCTGTTTGTTACAACACGAATATTATCTATAGGGAGCTCACGAGCAAAACATTCTAAGGTTGTTCCTGGCCCGATAAAAATAGTTTCACCTTCGTCAATCAAATGACCTGCAAAACGGCTAATTTCTTGTTTTTCAGCAATCTGCAAACCTTGTTTTTCGACGTTTGAGCGTTCGTTGTTTAAGAGAGAACCTGTACGAAGTTTTTCAGCGCCACCGTGCACACGAACCAGCAAATCCTTATCTGCCAATTCTTGTAAGTAGCGACGAGCTGTCATGTCTGACACATCAAGACTCTCCATAATCTCTTTTACAGTAATGGTACCTTTTGTGTTTACTGCTTCTAGAATACTATCTAGTTTTTCTTGCTTTAGCATCCTTATCACCTCGATTTCTACTATTATTATCTTACCATAAAACGCTCAATCAATCAAATAGAAAAAACAAAATAAAACAAAAACAAAAATATCATGGTTGTTTTAAACAAACCATGATATTTTGAATGATTGATCAAATTAGTTCAAACCGTAGTTGTAATCCTCGTCTTGCATGGCTTCAACTTCACCAAGGAGGTAACCATTTCCGACTTGAGAGAAGAAGTCGTGGTTAGAAGTTCCTGTTGAAATACCGTTCATGACGATAGGATTGACATCATCTGCTGAATCAGGGAAGAGTGGATCTTGTCCTAGGTTCATAAGAGCTTTATTGGCATTGTAACGAAGGAAAGTTTTAACTTCTTCGGTCCAACCAACACCGTCATAGAGACTTTCAGTATAACCTTCTTCGTTCTCGTAGAGAGTATAGAGCAGGTCGTACATCCATTCTTTAAGTTTTTCTTGCTCTTCTTCAGGCAATTCATTAAAACCAAGTTGGAATTTGTAACCAATGTAAGTTCCGTGAACAGATTCATCACGGATGATCAGTTTGATGATTTCCGCAACGTTGGCCAGTTTGTTGTTACCAAGATAGTAAAGTGGTGTAAAGAAACCTGAATAGAAGAGGAAGGTTTCAAGGAAGACACTGGCAACCTTCTTTTCAAGAGGCGTACCATTGAGGTAGATCTCATTGATAATTTCTGCTTTTCTTTGTAGGTAAGGGTTGGTGTTGGTCCATTCAAAGATTTCTTCAATCTCAGCCTTGGTGTTTAAGGTAGAGAAGATAGAAGAATAGGATTTTGCGTGGACAGATTCCATAAATTGGATGTTGTTAAAAACAGCTTCCTCATGCGGTGTACGGATGTCGGAACGAAGAGCCTGAACCCCTGTTTCAGATTGCATGGTATCAAGAAGCGTTAAACCACCAAAGACTTTTCCTACCAAGTCTTTTTCCTTGTTTGATAGTTTTCTCCAGTCATCAAGGTCATTTGACAAGGGGATACGCGTATCAAGCCAGAATTGCTCCGTCAGCTTTTCCCAAGTTGATTTGTCGATGACATCTTCGATGGCATTCCAGTTAATGGCTTTGTAGTAAGTCGTCATTTTGCTTTCTCGATTCTATAAATGGTTTTATACTAAGATTGAAGACAATTTTTACAAGTAAAATACAACTTGCGTAATACAATGATAGTGTAGAGTATACATCAAAATAACTAATATTAAATTTCTGAGTCAAATCGCTTGTAACATTATCAGTCAAGATAAAGAAAATTCCCAAAAAAGCAAGAAATATTATTGTAAGCATACTACTAGTGAAAAGAAGTGTTATTAGACCCCAAAAATACTTGTCAAAAGTGTTGTTTTTTGATAAAAACAGTTTAGGAAATAGGTTAAGAAATAAAGATATTGCTCCTATCACTAATAGCACACAGAAGAACTGAATAGTAGATTTTTCGTTAATTAGCTTACTCAACCTATTAAAGTATTCTGTTATTATTGATAAAGATATTCCGTAGTCATTATCTTTTATGAAATTGGAAACTAGAAACCAAGTAATAGTATAAGGTATAACAAAATACTTATATACGTTTGCATGTATATTGTTTAAGTTAGTTTTTAGAGCATGATAACAAATTGAATATAAAATAAAAATAGGAGATATTAATAGGACTAAAAATGAAATAAAAATAATCAATATGAGTATTAAATATTTTTTTAAATTTTTAGAATTTTTATACTGTTCAACGAAAAAAACAAAAGTTTTTTTCATTTCTAGAAAAAACTTTTCCAATTCCTTTAAAACAGAGCGTTTAGGAATAATGCAAATTGTATAGATAATTATTATAAATATTGGTATCATTAAATCACACAGCTTTCACATTGGTTAGCACCGACTTCTCCACCGTCATCGGTAAAGGTACGGACGTAGTAAATTGACTTGATGCCCTTGTTAAAAGCATAGTTACGAAGGATAGACAAGTCACGTGTCGTTTGTTTGTTCTCTTTCTTCCATTCGTAAAGACCTTTTGGAATGTCGCTACGCATGAAGAGAGTGAGTGAAAGCCCTTGGTCCACGTGCTCAGTCGCAGCAGCGTAAACATCAATCACCTTACGCATATCCATGTCATAAGCAGAAGTGTAGTAAGGAATGGTATCTGTTGACAAGCCTGCAGCTGGATAGTAGATTTTACCGATTTTCTTCTCTTGACGTTCTTCGATACGTTGTGTAATCGGGTGGATAGAAGCAGAAACGTCGTTGATGTAGCTGATAGAACCATTTGGAGCAACAGCTAGACGGTTTTGGTGATAAAGACCATCTGCTTGAACCTTTTCGCGAAGTTCAGCCCAATCAGCAGCACTTGGAATAAAGACATCTTTGAAGAGTTCTTTAACACGGTCTGATTTTGGAACAAACTCGCCTGTCACATACTTGTCAAAGTAGCTTCCGTTAGCATAGTCTGATTTTTCAAAGTTGTGGAAGGTGACACCACGCTCGCGAGCGATATTGTTTGACTCAACCAAGGTCCAGTAGTTCATAAGCATAAAGTAGATGCTTGTAAATTCAATTGACTCAGGAGATCCGTATTCGATGAGTTGTTGGGCAAGGTAGCTATGAAGTCCCATGGCACCAAGACCAAAGGTGTGGGCCAAGCTATTTCCGTGGTCGATAGTAGGGACAGCTACGATGTGTGAACTATCTGTAACGAAAGTAAGGGCACGAACCATAGCGCGGATAGAACGACCAAAGTCAGGTGACGTCATCATGTTGACCACGTTGGTTGAACCAAGGTTACATGAAACGTCCGTTCCCATTTGAAGGAATTCTTGAGCATCGTTGATCAAGCTTGGTTCTTGAACTTGAAGAATCTCAGAACACAAGTTACTCATGATAATCTTACCATCTACTGGGTTCGCACGGTTAGCCGTATCAATGTTGACTACATAAGGGTAACCAGATTCTTGTTGCAATTTAGAGATTTCAGTTTCCAAATCACGCGCCTTGATTTTTGTCTTGCGGATATTTGGATTTGCAACTAATTCATCGTATTTTTCAGTGATGTCGATGTAGTTGAATGGCACACCGTACTCAAGCTCTACAGAGTAAGGGCTAAAGAGATACATTTCTTCATTTTTACGAGCCAATTCGTAGAATTTATCGGGCACCACAACACCGAGTGAAAGGGTCTTTACACGTACTTTTTCATCAGCATTTTCTTTCTTAGTTGAAAGGAAAGCGATGATATCTGGGTGAAAGACGTTGAGGTAGACAACCCCAGCACCTTGACGTTGCCCGAGTTGGTTTGAGTAAGAGAAACTGTCTTCGAAGAGTTTCATAACAGGTACGACACCAGAAGCTGCTCCTTCATAACCTTTGATAGGTGCGCCAGCTTCACGAAGGTTACTGAGGGTAATTCCCACACCACCACCGATACGAGAAAGTTGAAGGGCAGAGTTGATGGAACGTCCGATAGAGTTCATATCATCCGTCACTTGGATCAAGAAGCAAGATACCAACTCTCCACGACGCGCGCGACCAGCATTTAAGAAGGAAGGAGTAGCAGGTTGGTAGCGTTGGTGGATGATTTCATTGGCAATATCAGTCGCAATCGCCTCATCACCGTCAGCAAAATAAAGTGCATTAAAGAAGACACGGTCTTCCATACTTTCAAGGTAATATTCACCGTCATTAGTCTTCAAGGCATACTGGTTGTAAAACTTATAGGCAGCCATGAATGATTTGAATTGGAAGTTTTGGTCTTTGATAAATTGATGCAATTCTTCCAAAAACTCTGGACGGTATTTCTTGAGAAATGCAGTTTCGATGTAGTTGTGTTCAATGAGGTAGTTGATTTTATCAGTAATTGAATCAAAAACCATGGTATTTGGAACCACATTTTCTTTAAAGAAGGCATCCAAGGCTTCCTTATCTTTATGAAGCATGATTTGTCCATTGACAGGACGGTTGATTTCGTTATTGAGACGGAAGTAAGTTACGTCCTCAAGATGTTTTAATCCCATAAAATTTCCTTTATCTAATTACAAAAGAAAGGCCTCTAAGTTAGCCCTAGAAGCAATCTCTTCTGGATGATGTACTAAGATTATGCTAATTGTTTCAGTTTTCCTGGTTGAAAGCCTGAAAAGACTTCAGTTGGTGTTTGGATAACAGGAGCAGCGCTGAAACCGAGCTCTTTAACTTGATCGATGTACTCTGGTTGCTCGTCGAGATTGATCTCACGATAAGCGACATTGTTGCTGTCCAAGAAACGCTTGGTCATCTTACATTGGACACAGTTGTTTTTAGAATAAACGGTTACCATTTTCGTAACTCCTCTTTCAAAATTGATTACTTTCTTAGTATATCAGAAAAAAAAACTTTGTCAAACTTTTTAAACTAAATCTTGTGCTAAAAAGTTACAGTTTCAAAAACAAAGCACAAGATATAGTGTTTTGTCAGAGTGTAAAATTGGGTTTTCATTGAACTATCAAAGTTTATCAAAACAAAAAAACTATATACTGTATATTGGTAAGATAAATAGAAGATTTTCAGCAAGTTATCTGAAAGGAAATAGAAGAAAGTCCATAAAACACTTGAAAAATAATCTAGAAGGTGATATAATACAGTCTTGTAAGGGTTATCACATATAATCCAAAAAAGAAATAACTAAAGGAGAGTCAAACTATGGCTTCTAAAGATTTCCACGTAGTGGCAGAAACAGGTATTCACGCACGTCCAGCAACATTGTTGGTTCAAACAGCTAGCAAATTTGCTTCAGATATCACTCTTGAATACAAAGGTAAATCAGTAAACCTTAAATCTATCATGGGTGTTATGAGTCTTGGTGTTGGCCAAGGTGCTGACGTTACAATTTCAGCTGAAGGTGCAGATGCTGACGACGCAATCGCTGCTATCACTGAAACTATGGAAAAAGAAGGATTGGCATAAGGAAAATGACAGAAATGCTTAAAGGAATCGCAGCATCTGATGGTGTTGCAGTTGCAAAAGCATATCTACTCGTTCAACCGGATTTGTCATTTGAGACTATTACAGTCGAAGATACAAACGCAGAAGAAGCTCGCCTTGATGCCGCTCTACAGGCATCACAAGACGAGCTTTCTGTTATTCGCGAGAAAGCAGTAGGTACGCTCGGTGAAGAAGCTGCTCAAGTATTTGACGCTCACTTAATGGTCCTTGCTGACCCAGAAATGATCAGCCAAATCAAGGAAACAATCCGTGCTAAGAAAGTGAATGCAGAAGCAGGTCTGAAAGAAGTAACAGACATGTTTATCACTATCTTTGAAGGCATGGAAGACAACCCATACATGCAAGAACGCGCAGCGGATATCCGCGACGTGACAAAACGTGTATTGGCAAACCTACTTGGTAAAAAATTACCAAACCCAGCTTCTATCAATGAAGAAGTAATCGTGATTGCGCATGACTTGACTCCTTCAGATACAGCTCAATTGGACAAAAACTTTGTAAAAGCTTTTGTAACCAACATTGGTGGACGTACAAGCCACTCAGCTATCATGGCGCGTACACTTGAAATTGCAGCAGTATTGGGTACAAACAACATCACTGAAATCGTTAAAGACGGTGACATTCTTGCCGTTAACGGTATCACTGGTGAGGTTATTATCAACCCAACTGATGAGCAAGCAGCTGAATTCAAGGCTGCTGGTGAAGCTTATGCGAAACAAAAAGCTGAATGGGCTCTCTTGAAAGATGCTAAAACAGTAACAGCTGATGGTAAACACTTTGAATTGGCTGCCAACATCGGTACTCCAAAAGACGTTGAAGGTGTCAATGACAACGGTGCTGAAGCTGTTGGTCTTTACCGTACAGAGTTCTTGTACATGGATTCTCAAGACTTCCCAACAGAAGACGAGCAGTACGAAGCTTACAAGGCTGTACTTGAAGGAATGAACGGTAAACCTGTTGTCGTTCGTACAATGGATATCGGTGGAGATAAGGAACTCCCTTACTTCGATATGCCTCACGAAATGAACCCATTCCTTGGATTTCGTGCCCTTCGTATCTCTATCTCTGAGACTGGAGATGCTATGTTCCGCACACAAATCCGTGCCCTTCTTCGTGCGTCTGTTCACGGTCAATTGCGTATCATGTTCCCAATGGTTGCGCTCTTGAAAGAATTCCGTGCAGCGAAAGCAGTCTTTGACGAAGAAAAAGCAAACCTTCTTGCTGAAGGTGTTGCAGTTGCGGATAATATTCAAGTTGGTATCATGATCGAAATCCCAGCAGCAGCAATGCTTGCAGACCAATTTGCTAAAGAAGTTGACTTCTTCTCAATTGGTACAAACGACTTGATCCAATACACAATGGCGGCAGACCGTATGAACGAGCAAGTTTCATACCTTTACCAACCATACAACCCATCAATCCTACGCTTGATCAACAATGTGATCAAAGCAGCTCACGCTGAAGGGAAATGGGCTGGAATGTGTGGTGAGATGGCTGGTGACCAACAAGCTGTTCCACTTCTTGTCGGAATGGGCTTGGATGAGTTCTCTATGTCAGCAACATCTGTACTTCGTACACGTAGCTTGATGAAGAAACTCGACACAGCTAAGATGGAAGAGTACGCAAATCGTGCCCTTACAGAATGCTCAACAATGGAAGAAGTTCTTGAACTTCAAAAAGAATACGTTAATTTTGATTAATTGGAAAGTCCTTGCAACTTAGTTGCAGGGATTTTTTTGATATTTTAAAAAGAATTTTCAAGAAAATCTTTCTTATAGAAAGACCAATCTTGAAAAAGTAGTGGGCAGAATAAAAAAATACTTAACCAGTTCATAAAATCCTTGACAAGTTGCAAATTTAGGAGTAAACTATTAACCAGTTAAGTAATAGAGAGGAGTTTCTGCAATTTAGAAATGAATTGCAAATAGAAATATCAAAAAGAAAGAGAGTTTCGATGAAAATTAATAAGAAATACCTTGCTGGTTCTGCGGCAGCTTTGATTTTAAGTGTTTGTTCTTACGAGTTGGGATTGTATCAAGCCAGAACGGTTAAGGAAAATAATCGTGTTTCCTATATAGATGGAAAACAAGCGACGCAAAAAACGGAGAATCTGACTCCTGATGAGGTTAGCAAGAAAGAAGGCATCAATGCGGAGCAAATCGTCATCAAGATAACAGACCAGGGCTATGTCACTTCACATGGCGACCACTATCATTATTACAATGGTAAGGTTCCTTATGATGCCATCATCAGTGAAGAGTTGCTGATGAAGGATCCAAACTACCAGCTCAAGGACGAGGATATTGTCAGTGAAATCAAGGGCGGTTATGTTATCAAGGTAGATGGAAAATATTATGTTTACCTTAAGGACGCATCCCATGCGGATAATGTCCGTACAAAAGAAGAAATCAATCGGCAAAAACAAGAACATAGTCAGCATCGTGAAAGAGGGACTTCAGCAAACGATGGTGCGGTAGCATTGGCACGTTCACAGGGACGCTACACCACGGATGATGGATATATCTTTAATGCATCCGATATCATTGAAGATACTGGTGATGCTTATATCGTTCCTCATGGCGACCATTACCATTACATTCCTAAGAGTGAGTTATCAGCCAGCGAATTGGCTGCTGCAGAAGCCTTTCTATCTGGTAGAAGTGGCCAATCAAATACGCCTACTTATCGCCGTACCAATAACAACAGTGCTAGCAGCGATGTAGATAGATGGACTCCATCCTATAATAATCAAGGCAACAGCTATACGAACACGAACACAGCTAACAACAGTAGCGACGATAACCAAGCAAGTCAGAGTGATGAGGATATTGATAGCCTTCTGAAACAACTTTACGCCTTGCCGCTCAGCCAACGACACGTAGAATCTGATGGCCTTGTCTTCGACCCAGCACAGATCACAAGTCGAACAGCTAGAGGAGTTGCTGTACCTCATGGTGACCATTACCATTTTATCCCTTACGAACAAATGTCTGAATTGGAAGAACGAATCGCTCGCATCATCCCGCTTCGCTATCGTTCAAACCATTGGGTGCCGGATTCAAGACCAGAACAACCAAGTCCACAACCGACTCCGGAACCTAGTCCAAGCCCGCAACCTGCACCAAATCTTAAAATAGACTCAGATTCTTCTTTGGTTAGTCAGCTGGTACGAAAAGTTGGGGAAGGATATGTATTCGAAGAAAAGGGCATCTCTCGTTATGTCTTTGCGAAAGATTTACCATCTGAAACTGTTAAAAATCTTGAAAGCAAGTTATCAAAACAAGAGAGTGTTTCACACACTTTAACTGCTAAAAAAGAAAATGTTGCTCCTCGTGACCAAGAATTTTATGATAAAGCATATAATCTGTTGACTGAGGCTCATAAAGCCTTGTCTGAAAATAAGGGTCGTACTTCTGATTTCCAAGCCTTAGACAAATTAGCAGAACGCTTGAATGATGAATCTTCTAATAAAGGAAAATTGGTAGATGATTTATTGGCATTCCTAGCACCAATTACCCATCCAGAGCGACTTGGCAAGCCAAATTCTCAGATTGAGTATACTGAAGACGAAGTTCGTATTGCTCAATTAGCTGATAAGTATACAACGTCAGATGGTTACATTTTTGACGAACATGATATAATCAGTGATGAAGGAGATGCATATGTAACGCCTCATATGGGCCATAGTCACTGGATTGGAAAAGACAGCCTTTCTGATAAGGAAAAAGTTGCAGCTCAAGTCTATACTAAAGAAAAAGGTATCCTACCTCCATCTCCAGACGCAGATGTTCAAGCAAATCCAACTGGGGATAGTGCAGCAGCTATTTACAATCGTGTGAAAGGGGAAAAACGAATTCCACTCGTTCGACTTCCATATATGGTTGAGCATACAGTTGAGGTTAAAAACGGTAATTTGATTATTCCTCATAAGGATCATTACCATAACATAAAATTTGCTTGGTTTGATGATCACACATACGAAGCTCCAAATGGCTATACCTTGGAAGATTTGTTTGCGACGATTAAGTACTACGTAGAACACCCTGACGAACGTCCACATTCTAATGATGGATGGGGCAATGCCAGTGAGCATGTGTTAGGCAAGAAAGACCACAGTGAAGATCCAAATAAGAACTTCAAAGCGGATGAAGAGCCAGTAGAGGAAACACCTGCTGAGCCAGAAGTCCCTCAAGTAGAGACTGAAAAAGTAGAAGCCAAACTCAAAGAAGCAGAAGTTTTGCTTGCGAAAGTAACGGATTCTAGTCTGAAAGCCAATGCAACAGAAACTCTAGCTGGTTTACGAAATAATTTGACCCTTCAAACTATGGATAATAATGGTATCATGGCAGAAGCAGAAAAATTACTTGCGTTGTTAAAAGAAAGTAATCCTTCATCTGTAAGTAAGGAAAAAATAAACTAATGAAAAATGAAAGTCTCGATAAAGAGGCTCTCATTTTTATTATGTATATATGTAAAATTCTTGACAAGCAATATTAAAAAGAGTAAACTATTAACTAGTTAATTAACTGGTTTATTATTTTATAGTGAATCAAATATACTTAAGAAAAGAGGAAAGAATGAAAATCAATAAAAAATATCTAGCTGGGTCAGTAGCTACACTTGTTTTAAGTGTCTTTGCTTATGAACTAGGTTTGCATCAAGCTCAAACTGTAAAAGAAAATAATCGTGTTTCCTATATAGATGAAAAACAAGCAGCACAAAAAACGGAGAATCTAACTCCTGATGAAGTTAGTAAAAAAGAAGGCATAAATGCCGAACAAATCGTCATCAAGATAACAGACCAAGGCTATGTCACTTCACATGGAGACCACTATCATTATTACAATGGGAAGGTCCCTTATGATGCTATCATTAGTGAAGAGTTGCTTATGAAGGATCCGAATTATCAGTTGAAGGATTCAGACATTGTCAATGAAATCAAGGGTGGCTATGTGATTAAGGTAGATGGTAAGTATTATGTCTATCTAAAGGATGCAGTCCATGCAGATAATGTCCGTACAAAAGAAGAAATCAATCGGCAAAAACAAGAGCATAGTCAGCATCGTGAAGGAGGAACTTCAGCAAACGATGGTGCTGTTGCCTTGGCACGTTCACAGGGACGCTATACCACAGATGATGGTTATATCTTTAATGCCTCTGATATCATTGAAGATACTGGTGATGCTTATATCGTTCCTCATGGCGACCATTATCATTACATTCCTAAGAGTGAGTTATCAGCTAGCGAGTTGGCTGCAGCAGAAGCCTTCCTATCTGGTAGAAGTGGCCAATCAAATACGACTACTTATCGTCGTACCAATAACAACAGTACCAGCAGCGATGTAGATAGATGGATCCCATCCTATAATAATCAAGGCAGTGGCTATACGAACAGGAACACATCTAACAACAGCAGTGACGATAGCAAAGCAAGTCAAAGTGATGACATTGATAGTCTTTTGAAACAGCTCTACAAACTGCCTCTGAGCCAACGACACGTAGAATCTGATGGTCTTATCTTTGACCCAGCACAAATCACAAGTCGAACAGCTAGAGGAGTTGCTGTTCCTCATGGGAACCATTACCATTTCATCCCTTATACACAGATGTCTGAATTGGAAGAACGAATCGCTCGTATTATTCCTCTACAGTACAGTTCGAGCCATAGGGTGCCGGATTCAAGACCAGAACAACCAAGTCCACAACCGACTCCGGAACCTAGTCCAAGCCCACAACCTGCACCAAATCCTCAACCATCTCCAAGCAATCCAATTGATGAAAAATTGGTTAAACAGGCGATTCGAAAAGTAGCCAATGGCTATGTATTTGAGGAGAATGGAATCTCTCGTTATATTCCTGCCAAGGAATTATCAGCTGAAACTACTGCAGCCATTGATAGTAAACTAGACAAGCAAGAAAGTTTGTCTCATAAACTCGGAGCTAAGAAAACCAATCTCCCATCTGGTGATCGAGGATTTTACAATAAGGCTTATGATTTACTAGCAAGAATTCATCAGGACTTACTTGATAATAAAGGGCGCCAAGCTGATTTTGACACTTTGGATAAACTGTTGGAACGTTTAAATGATGAAAGCAGTGATAAAATCAAGTTGGTGGATGATATCTTGGCCTTTTTAGCACCGATTCGTCATCCAGAACGTTTAGGAAAACCAAATGCGCAAATTGCCTACACTGATGATGAGATTCAGGTAGCCAAGTTGGCAGGCAAGTATACAACAGAAGATGGCTATATCTTTGATCCTCGTGATATCACCAGTGATGAGGGGGATGCCTATGTAACTCCGCATATGACCCACAGTCATTGGATTAAGAAAGATAGTTTGTCTGAAGCTGAAAGAGCGGCAGCCCAGGCTTATGCTAAAGAGAAAGGTTTGACTCCTCCTTCAACAGACCATCAGAATCCAGGAAATACAGAGGCTAAAGGAGCAGAAGCTATCTACAACCGCGTGAAAGCAGCTAAGAAGGTGCCGCTTGATCGTATGCCTTACAATCTCCAACATACCGTGGAAGTTAAAAACGGTAGTTTAATCATTCCTCATTATGATCATTACCATAACATCAAATTTGAGTGGTTTGACGAAGGACTTTATGAGGCACCTAAGGGGTATGGTCTAGAAGATCTCTTTGCGACTGTCAAGTACTATGTCGAACATCCAAGCGAACGTCCGCATTCAGATAGTGGTTGGGGCAATGCAAGTGACCATGTTCAAAGAAGCCAAAATGGTCAAGCTGATACCAATCAAACGGAAAAACCATCAGAGGAGAAACCTCGGACAGACAAACCTGAGGAAGAAAAGCCACGCGAAGAGAAGCCTCAAAGTGAGAAACCAGAATCTCCAAAACCAACTGAGGAGCCGGAAGAAGAATCACCAGAGGAACCAGAAGAACCTCAGGTCGAGACTGAAAAGGTTGAAGCGAAGTTGAGAGAGGCTGAAGAGCTACTTGCAAAGATCCAAGACCCCATTATCAAGTCCAATGCCAAAGAAACTCTCACTGGCTTAAAAAATAACCTGCTATTTGGTGCTCAGGATAACAATACCATTATGGCTGAAGTTCAAAAGTTGTTGGCTTTATTAAAGGAGAGCAAGTAAAGGTAGTAGCATTTTCTAACTCCTAAAAACAGGATAGGAGATCTAGAAAAGATAAAATCGAAAATGAGAATAGAATGTAAGTTCTAATTCTCATTTTTTTCATGAAAATATGCAAAATATCTTGACATATAGTGTAAATAAAGATAAACTATTTACTAGTTAATTAAATGGTTAAATACTAGTTAAGGAGTAATGATGAAAAAAAGAACATTTCTATTATTAATGGCAGGTCTCTTGGTTCTTGTCTTAGGAGCATGTAGCCAAAAAGAAAAACAAGAAGCAAAAGGGATGAAGATTGTAACAAGTTTTTACCCAATCTATGCCATGGTCAAAGAGGTATCGGGGGACTTGAATGATGTACGGATGATTCAGTCAAGTAGTGGGATTCACTCCTTTGAACCGTCAGCAAATGACATTGCTGCTATCTATGACGCGGATGTCTTTGTCTACCATTCTCATACGCTCGAATCTTGGGCGGGAAGTCTAGATCCTAACTTGAAAAACTCAAAAGTTAAGGTTTTAGAAGCTTCTGAAGGAATGACCTTGGAGCGTGTACCAGGTTTGGAAGATGTTGAAGCTGGTGACGGCATCGATGAAAAAACACTCTACGACCCTCACACTTGGCTAGATCCAGAAAAAGCAGGTGAAGAAGCTCAGATTATCGCTGACAAACTTTCGGAGATTGATAGTGCTAATAAGGAAACGTATCAAAAGAATGCTAAAAACTTTATCGCTAAAGCCCAAGAATTGACTAAGAAGTACCAGCCTATTTTTGAAAAAGCGAGTCAAAAGACCTTTGTTACACAACACACAGCCTTTTCTTATCTCGCTAAACGCTTTGGTTTGAAACAACTTGGTATAGCAGGGATTTCCCCTGAACAAGAGCCAAGTCCGAGACAACTAACAGAAATTCAAGAATTCGTTAAAACCTATAAGGTTAAAACCATCTTTACTGAGAGCAATGCTTCTTCTAAAGTCGCTGAGACTTTGGTCAAATCAACAGGAGTTAGCCTAAAGACACTCAATCCTTTGGAAGCAGACCCCGAAAATGACAAAACTTACTTAGAAAATCTAGAAGAAAATATGAATGTTCTTGCTGAAGAATTAAAATGAGGAAATTATGAAAATCAATAAAAAATATCTAGCTGGGTCAGCAGCTGCAATTGTTTTAAGTGTTTGTGCTTATGAACTAGGTTTGCATCAAGCCCAAACTGTAAAAGAAAATAACCGTGTTTCATATATAGATGGTAAACAACCGAGTCAAAAGGCAGAGACTTTGACTCCTGATGAAGTCAGTAAAAAAGAAGGTATCAATGCCGAACAAATCGTCATCAAAATTACGGATCAAGGTTATGTGACTTCTCACGGAGACCATTATCATTACTATAATGGTAAGGTCCCTTATGATGCTATTATCAGTGAAGAGTTGCTGATGAAAGATCCGAATTATCAGTTGAAGGATTCAGACATTGTCAATGAAATCAAAGGTGGCTATGTGATTAAGGTAGATGGTAAGTATTATGTCTATCTAAAGGATGCATCACATGCTGATAATGTTCGCTCAAAAGAAGAAATTACTCGTCAGAAGCAAGAACATAGTAGTAATCAAGGAGGTGGATCTAACGATAAAGCGGTAGTTGCTGCCAGAGCTCAAGGACGCTATACAACAGATGATGGTTATATCTTTAATGCATCTGATATCATTGAAGATACCGGTGATGCTTATATTGTTCCTCATGGTAATCATTTCCACTATATTCCTAAGAGTGACTTGTCTGCCAGTGAATTAGCTGCTGCTCGAGCCTTCTTATCTGGTAAAGGTAACCAAACAAGCTCAGTTGGGTATCGTCCGTCTACAAATTCTTCTAGCAGCTTATCAGAGGCATCGAATAGTAGTTCATATGGACAAACAAATCATAGTAAAGTTGAGACAAATATTAGAGGATGGGCTCCAAGTGTTAGCTCACAAGTGGATAATAGTTATCAAGCAAGTCCAAGTGAAGATGTATCTAGTCTCTTGAAACAACTTTATGCCTTGCCACTTAGTCAACGACACGTGGAATCAGATGGACTTGTCTTTGATCCAGCGCAGATTACAAGAAAAACTGCGAATGGTGTTGCAGTGCCACACGGAGATCATTATCACTTCATACCTTACTCTCAAATGTCTGACTTAGAGCAGAAGATTGCGAGAATGATTTCTGTAAAAGGACAAAATAACGGAAACAACAGGCCAGTAAATACTCAAAAGCCAGCAAACAGTACAGTTGAGCATACATTTTTAGGAAATTCAATTAAGGCTTATGGTAAGGGTCTGGATGGCAAACCATACGATACTAGTGATGGATATGTATTCAGTAAAGATTCTATCTATTCAGTTGATAAATCAGGCATTATAGCGAGACATGGAAATCATTTCCATTATGTGGGATTTGGAGAGTTAGAACAGTTCGAATTAGATGAAGTTAGCAAGTGGATGAAGGAAAAAGGCCAACCTAATGAGAGTGTTATTCCTTCAGAGAGTAAGGATAACAAAGAAAAACCAAAATTTGATTCAAAAAAAGTGACTGGTAAAGTGACTAAAGATGGTAAAGTTGGTTATGTTCTTAAAGAAGACGGAAAAGAATATTTCTATTCTCGAGATGAACTTGATCTTACTCAAATTGCTTTTTCTGAACAAGAACTCATGCTTAAGGATCGAGATCATTATCGCTATGATATTGTGGATACAGGGATCAAACCACGATTGGCTGTAGATGTCTCAAGTTTGCCGATGCATGCAGCGAATACTACCTATGATACTGGCACTTCATTCATTATCCCACACATTGATCATATTCATGTTGTGCCTTATTCATGGTTAGAGCCTGATCAAATTGCGACTATTAAATATGTCATGCAACACCCTGAGGTTCGTCCTGAAGTTTGGTCTAAACCGGGTCACGAGGACTCTGGATCAGTTATTGCTAATGTAACTCCTCTTGAAAAACGCGCTGGAATGCAGAATTGGCAAATTATCCATTCTGCTGAAGAAGTTCAGAAAGCTCTTGCAGAAGGTCGATTTGCAACTCCAGATGGTTATATTTTTGATCCGAAAGATGTATTGGCAAAAGAAACTTTTGTATGGGGAGACAAATCATTTAGTATTCCAAAAGCTGGTGGAGGTTCATTGAGAAGTATCACTCAATCCGACTTATCAGAAGCAGAATGGAAACAAGCGCAAGACTTAATAGCCAAAAGGATGAAAGAAAAAGAATCCAAAAATGAAACGTCTACGCATCCTAATGAAGAATTAAAACCTGATTCAAACAATACTGCAAATAGTGATGAAAATAAAACTGCTATAGATGAAACTAAGGAGCAACCGAAGAAAAATATAGGGGAAAATGAGACTGGTACAACCAACGAAATTCCTTCAGAAAATAAAGAAAGCTCCAAAGAAGAAAATGACGATGATTTACCAAACTATGGGTTAGATAAAGTAACTTTAAATGAACATATAGAAAAGTTAGCAAAAATTGCACAAATAGATCCTAAGTTTCTAATCTTTCAACCAGATGGGGTTCAGTTTTACAATAAAAACGGTGAATTAGTGATGTATGACATTAAGACACTAAAACAAATAAAACCTTAAAAGATTTTTATTAGTTATAATCTATTCGAAAGGATATTGTTCTATTTTTGATAGAATAATGTCCTTTTCTTTATTAAAAAAGCTGGGGTTTACTGTCTTAAAAAAATGAATCAAAGAGTCCTAAACAGTGATTTAATTTTTGACGATTAAAAATCTTGACTTATTAAATAAAAAAAAGTAAACTATTTACTAGTTAATTAAATGGTTAAACACTAGTTAAGGAGCTGTGGTGAAAAAGAGAACGATTTTAGTATTGATGACCAGTGTATTGGTTCTAGTATTAGCTGCTTGTGCTCAAAAGGAAAGCCAGACAAGTAAAGGGATGAAAATTATGACCAGTTTCTATCCTATCTACGCTATGGTTAAGGAAGTATAATGAGGAGATGATGAAAATGAAGAATAAATACCTTGTAGCAGGATCGGCTTTAGTCCTTTCCCTGAGTCTTTGCATCTATGCATTGAACCAACACCAGGTAGAAGGAAACAAAGATAATAACCGTGTGTCTTATGTCGACGGGAAGCAAGACTCTCAAAAAACAGAGAATCAGACACCAGATCAAGTTAGCAAAAAAGAAGACATTCAGGCTGAACAAATTGTTGTGAAAATCACCGATCAAGGTTATGTGACTTCACACGGTGATCACTTCCATTATTACAATGGTAAAGTTCCTTTTGACGCGATTTTCAGCGAAGAACTGTTGATGAAAGATGCCAATTATCAACTGAAAGATGCTGACATTGTCAACGAAATCAAAGGTGGCTACATTATCAAGGTTGATGGCAAGTATTATGTTTACCTTAAGGATACAGCACATGCAGATAACGTTCGGACGAAGGACGAAATTGAACGCCAAAAACAAGGTCATACTCACGATGCACCAACTTCTAACAGTGCAGTGACACTTGCGCGATCACAAGGCCGTTATACTACCGACGATGGCTACATCTTTAATCCATCTGATATTATAGAGGATACTGGTGATGCTTATATCGTTCCTCATGGTGGACATTACCACTACATTCCAAAGAGTTCCTTGTCTGCTAGCGAATTAGCTGCTGCTCAAGCTTACCTTTCTGGAACTAGAAAACAACCGACTGTGACGGACTATCGTCCTAGTCCAAACGCAACTGGTCAAACTACCAACCCAAGTCAACAGGCTGAAACACCAAGTAATCAAGCTGAGAGTCTTCAAAGTCTATTGCAGCAACTCTATGCTCTTCCAAGTAGTCAACGTTATGCTGAATCAGATGGCTTGATTTTTGACCCTGCTAAGATTTCGAGCAGAACACCAAGTGGCGTAGCGATTCCACACGGAAATCACTATCATTTCATCCCATATACAAAACTTTCTGCCTTGGAAGAAAAGATTGCACGTATGATTCCTTTATCTAGCGACAGTGGGAAGCCAACACCTTTGGAAAATCCAAGCAAACCAGCAGAACATCCAGCTCAACCAGATCATCATCATGACCAAGACGGTGACCATGGAAGTCAGGATACCAACCATGAAGACCATGACCATGATGGAGAGGAGCATGACCACCACCACGGTGAAGAACATGATCATGGTTTTGCAGCTGACCGTGTTATTAGTGAAGATGAGCAAGGTTTTGTAGTTTCTCATGGAGATCACGCTCATTATTTCTTTAAGAAGGACTTGACTGCAGCCCAAATCAAAGCTGCCCAAGATCACTTGAAAGGAAATCATCAGTCTGAGCCGGTTCAACCACTTGCCAAGACTGTAGAAAGTTTCTCAAGAGATGCTAGCGATGAAGAAAAAATCAAGTATATCTCACAGACCTACGGGGTTCCGCTCGAAGCGATTCGTATTTCAAATGGATTCTTTGTCTTTGGAAATCCGGATCAAGCCTATGATCCAACCCATATCCATCCCTATGCTGTTCGAAAAGAACATGTTCGTATTCCTCTCCAAACTGGGAATCCAGAACTGGATTTCCTAAATGAACTTTATACGACGGCCCTACGTGATGGGGTATCTCCTTATAGTTTACAGGTAGAAAGTGGTAGTTTTGTGATTCCTCACGGAGACCACAATCACTATATCAAGGTCCAAACTAAGGGCTATGAAGTGGCTTTGAAAAACAAGATTCCAGCCCTACAATCGACCTATCAACCTGGAGCATTTGATGAACAAACTGTTCTATCTAAAGTGGATCAACTTTTAGCAGATAGCAGAAGTCTCTACAAAGACAAGCCAATCATGCAGAGACGTGTTGAACTTGCTTTGGGGCAGTTCACCGAAAATATGAAAAAACTGGCAACAAACTCAACTGCTGGATACCTAGCATCCTTGGATCTCTTTGATAAACAATACATCCATGTGGATCAAAGTGTGTCTCCAGTTGAAACATCACCTTTGGATAAGAAATACCAAGCTCTTGTAGATAAGATCAATACACTGGATACGGACACTTATGGCTTGTCTAAGAAAGATCTTTTGGTACATTTGCAGGAAGCAAAACTAGCACAGGATGAGACAGAGTTGGCTGCCATTGAAGCGAAACTTCAGGCCTTGCAAGATTTCCGAGATCGGACAGGGGTTACAACAGTAGAGTACATCAAGTATTTCTACGAACATGTATCTGACGGTCGTTTGAGAGAAGAGCTTCGGAACCGTGTTGCTAAGTTGACATGGGAACTTTACCAGTCACAATCTTTCCTCAAAGCGACCGACTTGAACAAGTTATTCCCAACTATTTACCAAACTAAGCTAGAAGTAGAAGAAGCTCTCAAAGAAGAACCCGTTTCTACAAAAGCTGGTAAGACTATTCTAGATACGGAAAAAGTAGATAGTCAAACCGCTAAGACAGCCATCTATGAATTCCTAAAAGAACTCTACGGTGATTTTATGCCAGAAGAGCGGGTTAGCAAGGTCAAGAAGGAAGAAGTGGATGCTCTCCTATCCAAAGTCGTTCAACTTCTAGCGCGTGTCAAGGAAGATGGTGTCAAACAATCCCTAGCTGAAGAAGCGGCTAATATCAAAGCGGCTGCTGAAAAGGAAAATGCAGACCTTGACGAAGCTAAAACACAACTTGAGGATCTTTTAAATCGTATTGCAGCGACTATCCAACGAGAGGAAAAAGAAGCAGAACAAGATCCACAAACGGTGATTATCTACCAAAAACTCTATAATGTCTTGCTCTCTCTTCACAAGTATTTAGAGGATAACAAAGGATCCGATGCTGACTTTGAACGTGTTGATGCCCTATTTGATCAACTTGCAGCCAAAAGCAGTGATAAAGAAGGTCTCCTCACTCTAGCTAAAGAGATTATTAGCTTGAACCAGGAACTCCGTTCAAAAGCAAGTGAAACTGATAGCCAATCTAAGTCTGAGAAAGAAAGTAAAACAGCTGCTTCTCAACCAACAGAAAAGCAAGTGCAAAGTGAGTCTGAGCCAAGTGCTCAACCGAACGAATAAAAAGAAAGGCGAAGTAGCTGAGCTACCTCGTCTTTTTTAGTCTTTATAAGATACAATGCCAATGATGGTATCCACCGCACGCTCCATAGTCTGAAGGCTGACGTATTCAAAGCGTCCATGCATGTTTTCACCACCTGCAAAGATATTTGGAGTTGGGATTCCCATAAAGGAAATCTTAGACCCATCAGTCCCACCGCGAATTGGTTCGATAATAGGCGTAATCCCTAGATCTTCCATAACAGCTTTAGCAATAGTAATAGGTGTCATGTCTTTCTCGATGACTTCCTTCATATTGTAGTACTGGTCTGTCAGAGTTAGGGTCACGCGATTATTCCCAAGCTCTTGATTCATCTTGTCAGCAATAGACTGCATAGCTGCTTTACGTGCTTCAAAGGCATCCTTTTCAAAATCGCGAATGATGTAGCTTGCACGCGCCTCCTCGACACTACCTGACACATCCATAAGATGATAGAAACCTTGGTAACCATCTGTCAGTTCAGGTCGGTCATTCTCTGAAAGTTGATTATGAAAATCAATTGCTAGCTGAAGGGCATTGACCATCTGACCTTTAGCAGTACCAGGGTGAACATTGCGTCCTTGGAAATGGAGTTCAGCGGCAGCTGCTGAGAAAGTCTCGTACTGAAGTTCTCCTAGCGGACCACCATCAACAGTATAGGCAAAGTCAACGTCAAAGTCAGCTGCATCAAATTTATTGGCACCAACGCCAATTTCTTCATCGGGGCCAAAACCAACACGGATTTCACAGTGTTTGATTTCGGGATGAGCAGTCAGATATTCAATAGCAGTCATAATTTCAGCAATCCCTGACTTGTCATCAGCCCCCAGCAAGGTCGTGCCATCAGTTGTGATAAGCGTTTGGCCTGGATATTTCTCAAGGCTCTTGAAATCAGCAGGATCGAGTTTAAATCCAGAATCACCCAAGTCGATAACTCCACCATCGTAATTTTCGATGACTTGCGGATTAACTCCTTCAGAATTAAAATCAGCGGTATCCATGTGGGAGATGAAGCCAATCTTGCGTGTCAAGTTTGGATCGTTAGCTGGTAAGGTACCAATCGCAAAACCATTTGGAAGGTAGTAGACGTTTTGCAGACCGACACGTTTCATTTCAGGAATAAGAACATTGGTCGCAAAATCTACCTGGCTTTGCGTACTTGGAGTAGTAGTAGAGTGTTCATCAGAACGCGTATTGACCTTAACGTAGGTCAAGAAACGATCTAAAAGGTTCGGATAAGTCATAAAAACTCCTTTAACAATCATAAAATAGAATGCAAACTTCGGAAAAACCTTATTCTGAAAATTTCATGAATTTTGAAAAAATATAATAATTCAAATTCAATAGACTTTCAAATGAAATTTTGGATATTCTAGAATAAAATATATGCATTGATATTTTATGAGATTTTTTTATTCTTTTTTCATTTTACCATAGAATAGTTTGAAAGACAAAGAAGAATCATACTCTTTTATTAATTAACATAATATAAAATTAATCATATTAATTGACACTGCGTGAACTTTATTGTACAATTATCTTGTAAATGTCCTAGATTGATATAGTAACAATATTAGTACATTCTAGTTAAGGAGAATAAAATGAACATTCGCTTCGATTTTAAGAAAGTTCAAATTATTGCACGCCGTTTAGTTACACTGTTAGCTATTCTCTTTTTGTGTGCTCCGATAAGTCTGTTAAATGCTGATTCTACTACAGAACCTCAGACAACCCTTCATAAAACAATTACTCCGATATCAGGACAGGATGACAAGTATGAGTTGTCATTGGATATCACGTCCAAACTGGGAACGGAGACCCAAACGGATCCCTTGGATGTTGTTTTAGTAGCAGACCTCTCAGGAAGTATGCAGAATCAGGATGTCCAATCTTTTGATGGACGGACGATCAGTCGGATTGACGCATTGAAAAATACTCTAAAAGGAACAAATGGTCGTAAGGGCTTAATTGATACCATTCTATCCAATTCTAATAACCGTTTATCTATGGTAGGATTTGGTGGGAAAATTGACAATAAAAAGAATGATCAGTATTGGGATGGAAATAAATGGAGACTTTTTAGACCATACTGGCCCTATGAACGGATGACAAAATACTATGATGGCGTTTCACCATGGGATGATGCTAACACGATTTTAGGATGGAGTAACAATGCTCGTGCTGCTAAAACAGCGGTATACAACATGAGTATTGCAGGAGGTAATTCCATTGGTACTGAGTCAGGTATTGGTACCGGGACCAATATTGGGGCTGGATTAACCTTGGCCAACCAGTTAATGGGAAGTGCAAGATCTAATGCTAAGAAAGTCGTTATTTTGCTTTCAGATGGCTTTGCGAATATGGTCTACGATGCCAATGGTTACACTATATATAACTACAATAACGAAGATCCTAATATCGAAACAGCTCCCCAGTGGTTTTGGGATAGATTAAATAATAATCTAAATAGTCTATCATATAGCTTGGCTCCAACACTTGATGGTTTCTATTCGATTAAATTTCGTTATTCAAACAATGTCGACAGTATTACCAGTCTGCAATATTATATGAGGCAACATAATGCCTCCATTCCAAATGAAATATTCTCTGCAAATGATGAAGACCAGTTACAAGACAGTTTCAAAGATATTACTGATAAGATTCTGCCACTGGGAATCCACCACGTGACCATCAAGGATGTTCTTTCTAAGTATGTCCAGCTATTACCAAACGGATCGTCAGAGTTTCGTGTCGTTAAAGAGAAAGATGGTAGCAGTGAAACATTAAGCAACGAGCAAGTAACTTTTGAAACCAAGACAAGTTCAGAAGGTTTAGTGGAGGTTACAGCTAATTTTTCTCCTAATTATTCCTTGGAAGATGGCGCTAGATATGTACTAAAATTTAAAGTTACATCTAGTCAAGATGCTTTGGATGCCATTGCTGGTGATAAAAAACTAGAGGCTGGTGATGCTGAAGGTTCTGATGTCAATAAACTCTACTCCAATAAAGGTGCCAGTGTCACCTATTCCTATGGAATAGGCACCTCTCAAACCAAGACCAAAGAATACTCTGACAACCCAACCTTTAAGCCTTCAGATCCATTAACGGTACCAGTGGAAGTTGAATGGCAAGGTGTGACGGGTGCGAGAACTGTTATTACAGCTGATCAACCGAGTAATGTTGAACTGAAACTGGTTCAAAAGAACAAGAACGGAGGTCCTGATAATCAAGACTATCGAAAGACTAATGTAAATGTTAGAACAAATATCTTTAATGAAACGAGGAACTTTGAAAAAGTTGCCAAAGGATATCAATACGATTTAATTGCACCGGACGTCCCAGCCTTTACCAAAGAAATAAAAAATGTTGGTACAGAAACTAAACCATCCTTCAAGGTAATCTATAAACAATTGCCAAGTCTGACGATTAAGAAAGTGTTGGAAGCTGAAAGTAACTTGAACAAAGAGTTTAGGATTAAGGTAAAACTAACCTCTCCTAATTCTACGCCATTGAATGGAACTTTTGGCGAGATAACTGTTGTGAATGGAGAAGCGGAGATCCGTGTCGAAAAACGAAAACGTTGGAAAGGTATTCTAAGCTATCTTCCTCGAGGAACCCATTACAAGGTTGAAGAAGAAGCGGCATCAACGAATGGTTACCACGTTACATATGAGAATCAAGAGGGCGATCTGAATAAAGACGAGACCACCATTGTCACAAATCACAAGCTTCCAAGTTTATCAGTCACAAAAAAAGTTACAGGTGTATTTGCCAATCTATTAAAATCCTTCAAGATTACCATTAACATCAGGGATGCTCAGAACAGTCCATTGAATGGAACCTATAATGCAACGGTGAATAATAAAAGAATTCCTTTGCAATTTACGAACGGTCGAGCGTCTATAGATCTAAACAAAGATCAAACCATAAAAATTGATGGACTTCCACTCAATAGTCACTACACTATTGAAGAGGAATCAAACTCTTCTCGTGGATATCAGGTATCTTATGAGAATCAAGAAGGCAAACTGGATGGGGATAAGTCCGCGACAGTCACGAATAATAAGAATAGTGTACCTGAAACCGGAGTTGACTTCCTCAGCAGTACACTCGTGTTAGGAATAATCCTTCCTCTAGGAGGTATCTTCTTTACAATCCTACTCGGCTATCTAGTGGTACATAGGAGAAAATAATGCTACTTAAAAAGAAACATAAGAAAACAGTAACACAAGTCAGTCGGGATAAGTCTCCGCCGAGTGTATGGGGAGATATCCTCTACTTAGTCAGTAAGCTTCTGATGGTTGGGTTTGTACTGGCCACCCTTTACTTTTTTGTCTTTGGACTATTGAGATACAATGACGATGGCATGAAGCCAGCCTTAAAAGATGGCGACTTGGTTGTCTACTATAGGTTGGATAAACGTTATTCGATTGGTGACCTGCTCGTCTATAGTTATAAGGGCAAGGAAAGAGTGGCGCGTGTCATAGCAACCGAAGGAAGTACGATCGATATAAACGAAAATGGTCTCATCATCAACGGTTCTCCTCAACAAGAGCAGGATATCTACAAAGAAACGCTGCTCTATAAGGAAGGGGCTACCTTCCCAATGAAAGTCCCAGCAGGACAACTCTTTGTCCTCGGGGACAATCGAACAACGGCTGTAGATAGTCGTGCTTTTGGAACCATTCCTATACAGGATACCCATGGCAAGGTGGTAACAGTCTTAAGGCGACGGGGCTTTTGATGATAATTTATGAAAAAGAAATTTAAAAATAAAAGGAATAATCATGAAAAAAACATTTTTGAAAAAATTAGTTACTGCAAGCATTGCAGCTGTAACCGCCTTGTCGGTCTTTAGAGGAGTGCCAACATTTGCGGATGAAAACTCTGATGCAACCGCAATGTCCAATGGAGAAACAAATGCACAAGTATCCATTAACAAGGTGTTGAATATTGCAGAAGGAATCACTACACCACTAGCTAACTTTACCTTTACTTTCACTCCGAAAAACGGTAATTCGAATAACGGAGTACCATATGAAACAATCAATGCTTCAAACGGTCAAATAGCAGATAAAACAATTAATTATTCTGAAAGAGATGTTTTGCAACCAAATCAAACTAGTATTAAGAAAGAAACTGGAAATATTTTTGCAAACGTGACTTACACACACGCTGGAGAATATGTCTATACTGTAGCTGAAAAACAAAATGACGGTTGGAGAGCAATTCAAAGAGGTGATGATGCAATTGACTCAATGACATATGATAATCGTAGCTATGAAATGCATGTTATTGTAAAAAATAAATCAACGAGTGGTGTCTATATCTCATCTGTGTACTTTAAACAAGAAACAACAGGGGCCACAGCTAAAGTGAAACCATCTGAAAAAGGGCCTACTTACAAATATGATTTGTTCACAAATATCTATCGTAAAAATGCTGGTAAGATAACAGATCCAAATCACCCCCATCCTAATAATCCGCACCTTGCGAAGTTTAATCCTAAAGTTGACTCATTAGTAATTAAAAAAGTTGTTTCAGGAGGAACTGCAGATAAATCGAAAGATTTCACTTTCAAGCTTACTTTCAAAAAAGCATCTACTGAAGATAGAACATCTATTGTAGGAAAAATCGGTAATGTTTCTAAAACTTTCGAATACGGAAAAGAAACAATAATTACACTACACCATGATCAATCCTTAGTATTTGATACAATCCCAGCAGGTACTCGTTATAAATTGGTTGAAACAGGATCTCAGGGCTATACAGCTTCAGCTGCTTATTGGGAAAATGGAGTATCTAAAACTCAAGCAGGCAGAATTTCAGCTGATTTGACTCAAGATAGTATTTTAGTTGGCGAAAAACGAAATGAAAACACAATCACCAATAGCGTTCAAGACGTTACCCCTACTGGTCTCTTGATTGACAACCTTCCTTTCATCTTGATGATTGGTCTTGGTTTGGCTGGATTTGTTGTTTTGTCTAAAAAACGCAGACAAGCTTAAACAAGTGGTTTGACTTATGAAAATCAAGCGTGAGAAACCAAAAAGGAGTTTGTCTAGGCGTCTGGTCCTTGCTGTAGATGCATTGATGAATCATATCTTGCTCCTCTTGGCAGCCTTAGTCTTTCTCTTTGGTTTCTACGCTCTTTGGGATGCCAATCAGGTTTATTCTCAGGCTTCATCAAGTGAGTATGAGGCCTATAGACCAGTGAGTACTACTGAGAAGGATGAGCTTGCTAGTTTTTCTGGCTTTCACAAGCTACAGCAAGTCAACCCAGAGGTTCTCGGTTGGATCAATGTCTATGGCACCAATATCGACTATCCCTTAGTTCAAGCCAAAGACAATGAAAAGTACCTGAACAAGGACTCCAAGGGAGAATTTGCAGCTACAGGAGCTATTTTCCTTGAGGCTCGAAATGAATCCAAGTTCGGAGACTTTAATACCATCATCTACGGACACCATGTAGAAAATGGGGTTATGTTTGGAGATGTAGCAAAGTTTTCTGATAAGGAATTCTTTGACCAGCATCGCTACGGCAGTATTTACTATAATGGCGTTGAAAAAGGTCTTGAGATCTTTGAGATGCTCGAGGTGGACGCCTATGACTTTAACATCTACGATCCAGGTATTAATGGAGATGATCGGCGCCAAGAATATATCGATCACTTACTCTCGGTTGCCATTCACAAACGAGACATTACACTGGGGCCAAATGACCATATCATCCTTCTCAGTACCTGTTTCCTAGACGTAACAAATGGGAGACATATCGTAGTTGCCAAGATTACGGATACGGTTCCAAAGAACACCTTCCATACGAAAAAATCAAAACCATTCCCTTACAGTGTCTTTGATGATTCGTCGCTCGGACGATTTCTCTCATCGATTCCTTTGTGGATATGGTACATCATCTTGTTTATCTTGCTCTTGCTATTGATCTTCTTGCTCATCATCCTCTACTTGATCTTGCGTCGTAGAAGAGAAGCAAAGGAAGAAGGAGCAGATACCATTACTGACTAAACTACCAATAAAAGAGAAAGGGACAGCCTCTCTTGCTCTTTTATTTTCAAGGCTAGAAAGGAGAAAGAAGGAAATATGAAAACAAGTACGAGTCGCAAAGTTATAAAGGTCATTCTATCCCTCTTTCTAGTTTTTTTCTGTCTTTTTACAGCTGATAGAGTCCTTGCGAGTGACTACGATCATTATAATCCCATTGAAAAGGATGCCAGCAGTACGGGCTTTGAAACCTTGCAGCACCTCAACAAGGATGTTTGTGGTTGGATTAGCCTTGATGGGACCAAGGTAGACTATCCCCTCTTGCAGAGTCAGGACAATGTCAAATACCTTGACCGCAATGCTTTTGGCGATTATACTGTGTCAGGGTCTATTTTTCTAGACTATCGTTTTAACCCCAACTTTACCGACTTTAACACCATCATTTATGGTCACTCCATGGCTTCTGGAGCTATGTTTGGTGAGATACAAAAGTTTGCTAACCAAGAGTTTTTCGAAAATCACCGTTATGGCTCTATCTACTACAATGGTCGAGAACGTGGTCTTGAGATTTTTGGGATTTTAGAAGTGGACGCCTATGACACGGAGATTTACCGAACCTTGAGTTCCAATGACGAGGAACATCAGGCATACTATCAGTATTTGCTAAGTAAAGCCAAGTACAAGCGGGATGTCTCCTTGACTTCAACGGATAAGATTGTTTTATTAAGCACCTGTTTCCTTAACATTACCAACGGACGACATATCCTATTAGCTAAAATAACGGATGCACCAGTAAAAGCTGCACAGGATAAAAGTGGACAAGCAGTAGGGACACGCTATTTTGACCAAGGAATTCCAACGCATTGGATTTATATCCTTGCCTTTCTTCTCCTGATTATCGTTATTTTACTCCTTGTTGTTATCATCCTAATCATGAGACGAGATAAAAAGACTAAAGAACAAAAGAAATAGTAGACGTCGGAAGCGTTTACTATTTTTTTCTTTCATGATAGAATAGATAGTGAAAATAATATCATAAGGATGATAACATGAAAAAAGCAATATTAATGATGACCTTTGGATCTCCAGAGGAGATTAGTTTTGAAGGAGTAGCTGAATTTTTTACAAACATTCGTCGTGGAGTTAGACCCCAAGATCACGAGATTCAGACCCTCTATGACAACTACGTCCTTATCGGTGGGACGCCCTTGCAGAGGATTACACGTGAGGAGGTTGATTTAGTCAAAGAACGTTTAGGGGAAGATTACGGTATCTACTTTGCCAACAAATTTTCTCGTCCCTTTATCCCAGACGTGATCAAGCAGATGGAAGCTGAGGGTGTTGAAGAATGTATCTGCTTGATTTTGGAACCTCATTATTCTTTTTACTCAGTCATGGGGTATGAAAAGTTTCTGGAAAGCCAGCAGATCCGATTTTTAGTTATTAAGGACTGGTATCAACAACAGCCTTTGCTAGACTTCTGGACAGATGAGATTAACAAAATTTTACGAGACGATGTAAGAGAAGAATCTTTCAAGGTGATCTTTTCAGCCCATAGCGTCCCCATTTTTGCTTTGGATTATGGAGATCCTTATATCGATCAGATTTTCGATAATAGCAAGCTAATTGCTGAACAACTCGGCCTAACAGCCGACCAGTATACCAATACTTGGCAGAGCGAAAGCGATATTGGAATTCCTTGGATCAAGCCAGATGTCTTAGAATATTTACGAGAACAAAAGCAACATCCAGAGCATTATATTTTTGTCCCGATTAGCTTTATCAGTGAGCACATCGAAGTCTTGTTTGATAATGATGTGGAATGTTATGATTTGTGTCAAGAAATAGGTGTCACCTACCATCGTCCACCTATGCCCAATACGGATAGCCGTTTAATTGACGCTTTATTTGCTACTGTAAGAGCCAATGAAAACAAGGAATTTAAAGCTTTTCTCCCAGAAGAAGAAACCTTCGATGAGTTAGCGCCTTCAGCAACTACCAAGGACATTATGGAGGAGACAGACGACCTTCAGATGCCAGAATTTGTCAAAAAGCTCATTGAGAAAAAAGGCCGTGAAAATGTGAAGATGCCGTACTTAATTAAGAAAATGCTCGAAAAGGCTGGGAAGTTACCAAAAGAGTAAAGAAAAAAGGATTTAGCTTTAAGCTAGATCCTTTATCTGTTTTATTTTTTCTCAAGAAGAGCTTTGATTTCTTGAAGAACTTCAAGTTCAGTTGGAGCAGCAGGTGCTTCCTCAACCACTTCCTCTTTCTTACGAAGGTTTTGCGCTTTTTCCATAGCTTTAATAACGAAGAAAAGCACAGTACCTACAACGAGAAAGTTGATAATAGCACTCAAGAATTTACCATAAGTAACACCATTCCATGCAAGCTCAGCGATGTTTTGTACTTGCGCAGCTTCCAAAGCTGGGTTCAATAGAAGTGGAGTGATGATATCATTAACAAATGAAGTAACGATAGCACCAAAAGCAGAGGCAATGATCACACCGACAGCGAGGTCAACGACATTACCACGAAGCAAAAATTCTTTAAGATCCTTTAACATTTTCATAAATTCCTTTCCTAATTTTCTAATTTATTATATCCTAAATTGTGACAAAAAGCAACTTGAACGCTCAAAGTGGTCAGTTGTTCCCTTTAAAAATATAGATTTTACTGAAAATATAGTTTAAAATGATGATCAAGATTTGTGCTAGAATAGTTTCAATCGTATTAACCCTATCTATATTAAATTCGACAAACTGGCCAATAATATCAGGGAAAGTTGTAACAAAGATATAAGTTAAAAGAACGTCAAGACCAAGAGTAGAAAGACGAGCTAAGAAAAACTTAGCCAGGCGGGTTGGCCAATTCCTTCTCTCTTGTTTAAAGACGATTGTATCATTTGTGAGAAAGGCAAAGAGAATCCCGATAATATTTGCGAGGGCAGTTGCGAGGATTTCCTGGTGGCTGATATGGTAAATAACCAAACGTGATACAATAGAAACCAGAGTAGTAGCGCCACCAAAAAAAAGATAGGCAAGGATTTCATTATCAAAGAAAGCTTTTATTTGATTTTTCATGATTTTAGTATAGCATAAAGTCATATATTGTGCTATACTGGTAAGGTTGATAACCTCAACCCTTGGTGCTTAGCTTCTTTCACCAAGCATATTTTACGCGGGAAACCGCTAAAGGAGAAAACATGAAAAAATTAACTGTTCGTGACATGGCAGACATCGCTATCGTTGCTGCGATCTATGTAGTTTTGACTATTACGCCACCAATCAATGTTCTTAGTTTTGGGGCGTATCAGTTCCGTATTTCAGAAATGTTGAATTTCTTGGCCTTTTACAACCCTAAATATATCATCGGTGTGACAATTGGATGTATGATTGCTAATTTATTTAGTAGTTTTGGCCTAATAGATGTCTTTGTCGGTGGAGGTTCTACCCTAGTTTTCCTTAGTCTAGGTGTATGGCTCTTTGCAAAATACAGCAAAGATTACCTCTTTAACGGATTGATTCGAAAAGATCATTTCTTCTTTTCAATCCTCTTCTCCATTTCAATGATTACCATTGCAGCTGAACTCCATATCTTGACAGAAGCTCCCTTCTTCTTCACATGGTTCTCTACTGGAATTGGTGAGTTTGCATCACTTATAGTGGGAGCGATTTTGATTGGTAAATTGGGACAGCGAATCGATCTAACAAAATAAGAAGTTTATAAGCTAGATTCTTGCTAAATCTAGCTTTTTTCATTCCATAAAATTAAAAGAGAGCGCTTGACAAGAACATAGAACTATAGTATACTTTTTAGGTAAGCTGATTTAGCTCAGTTGGCAGAGCGCATCCATGGTAAGGATGAGGTCGCCGGTTCAATCCCGGCAATTAGCATGAAATAGATACAAAAACCCTTATTTACAAGGGTTTTTGTTATGTCTGCCCCAAATTTTTCAAAGATATTTCTTATGCACCTGTATAAATGAAGCAAAGAGTTTTGGCTGTTGACAAAAGTGACTCTATCTAGTAGAATAGTAGATGCGATGAGTCGATAGGCAGTCTTCGGACTGCTATTGAGCATAAGGAGGTCATAACGCAGGAGCGGACCTTGATGAGTTGTGTGAACCTGCTCATCACATGAAGATGCCTCTTAGTCCCTGGTCAATGACTAGGGATTTTTAATTTTCAGAAAATATAACCCAAAAATGCTTTTCAATTTCTGGAAAAAGTAGTATAATACATCTATTATAGAAATTTTTAGAAAATTCCGAAAGAGGTTATTTATGGGATATACAGTTGCTGTAGTCGGCGCGACAGGTGCTGTCGGAGCTCAGATGATAAAAATGTTGGAAGAATCAACACTTCCAATCGATAAAATTCGTTACCTTGCTTCTGCACGTTCAGCAGGCAAGACTTTGAAATTTAAAGACCAAGATATTACGATTGAAGAAACAACTGAGACAGCCTTTGAGGGTGTTGATATTGCACTCTTCTCAGCAGGTGGTTCGACATCAGCTAAGTATGCACCATACGCAGTTCAAGCTGGGGCAGTAGTAGTAGATAACACATCTTATTTCCGTCAAAATCCAGATGTTCCTTTGGTTGTTCCAGAGGTCAATGCTCATGCACTTGATGCCCACAACGGAATCATTGCCTGCCCTAACTGTTCAACAATCCAAATGATGGTGGCTCTTGAGCCTGTTCGTCAAACATGGGGCTTGGATCGTATCATCGTTTCAACTTACCAAGCAGTCTCTGGTGCAGGTATGGGAGCTATTCTTGAAACACAACGTGAACTTCGTGAAGTCTTGAATGACGGTGTGAATCCACGTGATTTGCATGCGGAAATCTTGCCTTCAGGTGGTGACAAGAAACACTATCCTATCGCCTTTAACGCTCTTCCGCAAATCGATGTCTTCACAGACAATGATTACACTTACGAAGAGATGAAGATGACCAAGGAAACGAAGAAAATCATGGAAGATGACAGCATCGCAGTGTCTGCAACATGTGTTCGTATTCCAGTCTTATCAGCTCACTCTGAGTCAGTTTATATCGAAACAAAAGAAGTGGCCCCAATCGAAGAAGTGAAAGCAGCTATCGCAGCCTTCCCAGGTGCAGTTCTTGAAGATGATGTAGCTCATCAAATCTATCCACAAGCCATCAATGCAGTTGGTTCACGTGATACCTTTGTTGGTCGTATCCGTAAAGACTTGGATGCTGAAAAAGGAATCCACATGTGGGTTGTTTCAGATAACCTTCTTAAAGGTGCTGCCTGGAACTCAGTTCAGATCGCAGAAACGCTTCACGAACGTGGATTGGTTCGTCCAACAGCTGAGTTGAAATTTGAATTAAAATAGTCATATCGTTTAGGAGTTCAGATGAACTCCTTCTTTGAAATAGAGAGGTGTTTCTCATGTCTTATCAAGATTTAAAAGAGTGTAAAATCATCACAGCCTTTATTACTCCTTTCCATGAGGATGGTTCCATCAACTTTGATGCCATTCCAGCCTTGATTGAGCATTTATTGGCCCATCACACAGACGGCATTCTCCTAGCTGGAACAACTGCTGAGAGTCCGACCTTGACCCACGATGAGGAGTTGGAACTCTTTGCAGCTGTACAAAAGATTGTCAATGGACGTGTTCCTTTGATTGCAGGTGTAGGTACCAATGATACACGTGACTCGATTGAGTTTGTCAAAGAAGTAGCAGAATTTGGTGGTTTTGCTGCTGGTCTTGCTATCGTGCCATACTACAACAAACCTTCTCAAGAAGGCATGTACCAGCACTTTAAAGCTATTGCAGATGCATCAGATTTACCTATTATCATTTATAACATTCCAGGGCGTGTGGTTGTCGAATTGACTCCAGAAACCATGCTTCGCTTGGCTGACCATCCTAATATCATCGGTGTTAAAGAATGTACCAGCTTGGCTAATATGGCTTACTTGATTGAGCACAAGCCAGAAGAATTCTTGATTTATACAGGTGAAGATGGAGATGCCTTCCATGCCATGAACCTTGGTGCGGATGGGGTTATTTCTGTTGCCTCTCATACAAATGGAGATGAGATGCACGAGATGTTCACTGCCATTGCAGAAAGCGATATGAAAAAAGCGGCAGCTATTCAGCGTAAATTCATTCCTAAGGTCAACGCCCTCTTCTCTTATCCAAGTCCTGCTCCAGTTAAGGCTGTTTTGAACTATATGGGATTCGAAGCTGGACCAACTCGATTACCTCTAGTTCCAGCACCAGAAGAAGATGCCAAACGCATTATCAAGGTTGTTGTAGATGGCGACTACGAAGCGACTAAGGCAACCGTAACAGGAGTCTTAAGACCAGATTACTAATAAAGACAATAAAATCCATGACCGAATGAACGATCATGGATTTTTCTTATTTTCCTAAACAGAATTGGCTAAAGAGCTGGGTAATGAGTTCATCAGGTGCGGCATCCCCAGTGATTTCTCCGAGGATTTCCCAAGTACGAGTCAAGTCAACTTGAAGCAAATCAACTGGCATCCCCAGTTCCAGCCCTTCATTAACAGCTTGTAAGCTTTCAACTGCTTTTTCAATCAAAGAAATATGACGGGCATTAGATAGGTAAGTAGCATCTTGCTCGACCAAACCAGCATTTTCAAAGAAGAGGTTGTTAATGCGTTCTTCAATCTTATCGATGTTTCGATTTTTAAGGACTGAAATGCGGATGATATCTTCTGGAAGTTCCTCTGTTTCAATAGCTTCTTGCAGGTCAGTTTTGTTGAGGAGAATGATTCGATTAGTATCTTGACTAATTTCAAGAAGTTGTCGGTCTTGGGCAGTTAGAGGTTCGCTAGCATTTAAGACAAGCAGGACCAAGTCAGCTTCCTTGAGGGCTTTTCTAGAACGTTCGACACCGATTTGTTCCACGATGTCATCTGTTTCACGGATACCAGCTGTATCAATCAATTTGAGAGGAACCCCGTTAATGTTGACGTATTCTTCGATAACATCTCGTGTCGTACCAGCGATATCTGTTACAATAGCCTTGTCTTCACGAAGGAGATTGTTGAGAAGACTGGATTTCCCAACGTTGGGGCGTCCGATGATAGCAGTGGAAATTCCTTCACGAAGGATTTTACCACGACGAGCTGTTCTAAGGAGATTGGTTAGCAATTGCTCAAACTCCATTGTTTTCTCACGGACGACTGCAGTAGTGGCTTCCTCAACATCATCATACTCAGGATAGTCGATATTGACCTCTACTTGGGCAAGCGTATTGAGGATTTCTTGGCGAGTATTATTGATAAGATCAGAAAGAGAACCGTCCAATTGTTTGACTGCGATATTCATAGCCTTGTCTGTCTTGGCACGGATGATGTCCATCACTGCCTCAGCCTGTGTTAAGTCCACACGACCGTTTAGAAAGGCGCGTTTGGTAAATTCACCCGGTTCAGCCAATCGAGCTCCTTCACGGATAGCTAGTTGGAGAATTTCATTGGTTACCGCAATCCCGCCGTGGGTGTTAATCTCGATAATATCCTCACGAGTGAAGGTCTTTGGAGACTTCATAGCTCCAACCATAACCTCGTCCATGACCTTACCACTTTGAGGGTCAACGATGTGACCGTAATTGAGAGTGTGGCTTGCAACCTTGCTCAAGTCTTTTCCTTTAAAAATCTTTTGCGCAATGGCAAAACTATCTGTTCCGCTCAGGCGGACAATACCAATGGCTCCTTCACCTAGTGGAGTAGAGATAGCAGCGATGGTATCAAATTCACGTGTAATCATACTAATTCCTTTTGTATTTCTTTTCTTAGGATATGTATCCAAGCATCTCTTCAAATTGTAACAAATTTAGGTTATTTCTTCAATGGATGCTACTTGGAGATTGAAAAAGCCTAAGCAATTCTGCTTAAGCTAGCTTATTTGGTGCGCATTTCCCCTTGTGGGAAATAAGTTCCTTCTGGCATGTCGTTGATGATGACATGAACGGCTGATTGAGGGGCTCCAGTGTTACGGACAACAGCTTCCGTTACTTCCTTAGCTAGAGCTTTCTTTTGCTCGAGCGTGCGACCTTCAAATAAATCGATGCGTACAAATGGCATAATAGCTTCCTCCACTAGTTTTTGATTTCTTCTATTTTACCACATTTTGCCGTTTAAAGCTTCAGAAAATTATGATATACTAGAATGTAGCAAAAATTTAGAAATGGACGTGAAATAGAAGCATGGCACAGTTGTATTATCGTTATGGGACCATGAACTCTGGTAAGACGATTGAGATTCTCAAGGTGGCCTATAACTACGAGGAGCAAGGAAAGGGAGTTGTGATTATGACTTCGGCTCTGGATACGCGTGACGGTGTCGGCTATGTGTCGAGTCGAATCGGCATGAAACGCCCAGCCATTGCGATTGAGGAAACGACAGATATCTTCGGCTATATCCGAGACTTACCTGAAAAACCATACTGTGTGTTGGTCGATGAGGCCCAATTTCTCAAGCGTCACCATGTTTACGACCTAGCTCGTGTTGTTGATGAGTTAGACATACCTGTCATGGCTTTTGGTTTGAAGAATGACTTTCGCAATGAACTGTTCGAAGGCTCCAAATATCTCTTGCTTTTAGCAGATAAAATCGATGAGATTAAAACCATTTGTCAGTACTGTAAGAAAAAGGCGACTATGGTGTTGCGTACGCACGATGGTGTGCCAGTCTATGATGGCGAACAAATTCAGATCGGTGGAAATGAAACCTATATCTCAGTCTGCCGAAAACATTATTTTGCCCCTGAAATCAATAAGGAGAATGAAGAAAAATGAACATCTATGATCAACTACAAGCTGTAGAAGACCGATATGAAGAATTAGGAGAATTGCTGAGTGACCCTGATGTCGTTTCAGACACCAAACGTTTCATGGAGCTTTCAAAAGAAGAGGCTTCAACTCGTGACACAGTAACAGCTTACCGTGAGTACAAGCAAGTCCTTCAAAACATCGTTGATGCTGAAGAGATGATTAAGGAATCAGGCGGAGATGCAGACTTGGAAGAAATGGCCAAGCAAGAACTCAAAGATGCCAAGGCTGAAAAAGAAGAATATGAAGAAAAACTAAAAATCTTGCTCCTTCCAAAGGATCCAAACGATGACAAGAACATCATCCTTGAAATCCGTGGGGCAGCTGGTGGAGACGAAGCAGCCCTCTTCGCTGGAGATTTGCTAACTATGTACCAAAAGTATGCGGAAACCCAAGGCTGGCGCTTTGAAGTTATGGAAGCCTCAATGAACGGCGTCGGTGGTTTCAAAGAAGTCGTAGCCATGGTTTCCGGTCAGTCCGTTTACTCTAAGCTTAAGTATGAGTCTGGTGCACATCGTGTGCAACGTGTCCCTGTGACAGAGAGCCAAGGCCGTGTCCACACCTCAACAGCGACAGTTCTAATCATGCCTGAAGTGGAAGAAGTAGAGTACGATATTGATCCAAAAGACCTTCGTGTTGACATCTACCACGCATCTGGTGCTGGTGGTCAGAACGTCAACAAGGTTGCGACTGCCGTTCGTATTGTTCACTTGCCGACCAATATCAAGGTTGAGATGCAGGAAGAACGTACCCAGCAGAAAAACCGTGAGAAGGCTATGAAGATTATTCGTGCGCGTGTGGCTGACCATTTTGCTCAGATTGCCCAAGATGAACAAGACGCTGAACGTAAGTCTACTATTGGTACTGGTGACCGTTCAGAACGGATCCGTACTTACAACTTCCCACAAAACCGTGTTACAGACCACCGTATCGGCTTGACTCTCCAGAAATTAGATACCATTTTGTCTGGTAAACTAGATGAAGTTGTAGATGCTTTGGTCCTTTACGATCAAACACAGAAATTAGAAGAATTAAACAAATAATGAAATTAGCTCAATTATTTTCAGATTTTGAAGAAGAATTGATCAGACAAGGAGAGGAAGCAGAAAGCCTCTCTTTTGTCTATCGTAGCCTGAAAAAACTCTCTTTTACAGATTTCGTCTTTGCCCTCCAGCAAGAGGTAACAGAGGAAGAAAACCAATTTGTAGAAGAAATTTATCAGCAGTTAGCGGCTCACAAACCAGCACAGTACATCATCGGACAGGCAGATTTCTTTGGAATGCAGTTAAAAGTAGATGAGCGGGTTTTGATTCCTCGTCCAGAGACAAAAGAGTTGGTGGAGCTTATCTTGGCAGAAAATGCTAAGGAAAGTCTTAAGATTCTAGATATCGGGACTGGAAGTGGTGCCATAGCCCTTGGATTAGCTAAAAACAGACCGGATTGGTCAGTGACAGCAGCAGATATTTCACAAGACGCCTTAGAGCTTGCATCAGAGAATGCTAGAAATCAAAATCTTAATATATTTTTTAAAAAATCTGATTGTTTTGCAGAAATTTCTGAAAAATATGATATAATTGTATCCAATCCACCCTATATCTCTCGTGAAGATGAGTCAGAGGTCGGTTTGAATGTTTTGCATTCGGAGCCTCATCTAGCTCTCTTTGCAGATGAGGATGGCCTAGCTATTTACCGCAGAATTGCGGAAGATGCAAAAGACTATCTCACAGATGGTGGTAAGATTTACCTTGAAATTGGATACAAGCAAGGTCAAAGTGTTCCTGATCTTTTTAGGAAAAATCTTCCTGAAAAAAGAGTACGAACACTCAAGGACCAATTTGGTCAAGATAGGATGGTTGTAGTTGATGATGGACAGGATTAGACAAGAGTTGGAAAAGGGCGGAGCTGTTGTTTTGCCTACAGAGACAGTTTATGGTCTCTTTGCTAAGGCCTTAGACGAAAAAGCTGTCGACCATGTTTACAAACTCAAACGTCGTCCCAGAGACAAGGCACTTAACCTCAATGTTGCTTCTCTAGAGGACATCTTGCACTTTTCAAAGAATCAGCCAACTTATCTACAAAAGCTTGTAGAGGCCTTTTTACCGGGTCCCTTGACCATTATTCTCGAAGCCAATGACCGAGTTCCCTATTGGGTCAACTCTGGTCTTGCAACTGTCGGATTTCGGATGCCGAGTCACCCCATTACACTTGATTTGATTCGAGAGACAGGTCCTTTGATTGGGCCGTCTGCCAATATTTCAGGCCGAGCAAGTGGAGTGGCCTTTGCTCGAATTCTAGAGGATTTTGACCAAGAGGTTCTGGGTCTGGAGGACGACGCTTTTCTAACTGGACAGGATTCGACTATTTTGGATTTGTCTGGAGACAAGGTGAAAATCTTGCGCCAAGGAGCGATTAAGCGAGAAGATATTCTTGCACAGTTGCCAGAGATTTCTTTTGAGGAGGAATGAGATGCTAAGAGATTTGCAAGAAACAGATGTGAATGCTATATGTGAGATTAACCAAGAGGCTTTGGGCTATTCTTTTAGTCCAGAGGACACAGCTAGTCAACTAGCTAGACTGTCTCAGGATTCTCATCATTTCCTACTTGGCTATGAGGATGAGGTCAGCCATGTCCTACTTGGATATGTCCATGCTGAAGTTTATGAATCCCTCTATTCCAAAGCAGGATTTAATATTTTAGGCTTAGCGGTTTCGCCTCAAGCACAAGGGCAAGGTATTGGTAAAAGCTTACTGCAAGGGTTGGAAGACGAAGCAAAAAGACGCGGTTATGAGTTTATCCGCTTAAACTCTGCCGATCACCGTCTGGGTGCTCATGCATTTTATGAAAAAGTTGGTTATACTTGTGATAAAGTGCAGAAACGGTTTATTCGCATCTTTTAGTTTATTTTCTTATTTGAAAAACAAACTAAAAGACCAGTCACACTATAAAGGAGAAGACCTATGATTTTTGATAAAGACGATTTTAAAGCATACGATGCTGATCTCTGGAATGCTATTGCCAAAGAAGAAGAACGCCAACAAAATAATATCGAGTTGATTGCTTCGGAAAACGTGGTTTCCAAGGCTGTTATGGCAGCTCAAGGGTCTATCTTGACAAACAAATATGCCGAGGGTTACCCAGGACGTCGTTATTATGGTGGAACTGATGTAGTAGACGTGGTAGAAACTCTAGCTATTGAACGTGCAAAAGAAATTTTCGGTGCTAAATTCGCCAATGTCCAACCTCACTCAGGAAGCCAAGCCAACTGTGCAGCATATATGGCTTTGATTGAGCCTGGTGACACTGTAATGGGAATGGATTTGGCAGCAGGTGGACACTTGACCCACGGAGCTCCAGTTAGCTTCTCTGGTCAAACCTACAACTTTGTTTCTTACAGTGTTGATCCTGAAACGGAACTCTTGGACTTTGATGCAATCTTGAAACAAGCCCAAGAAGTAAAACCAAAACTAATTGTAGCTGGTGCTTCAGCCTATTCTCAAATTATCGACTTCTCAAAATTCCGTGAAATTGCTGATGCTGTTGGGGCGAAGCTCATGGTCGATATGGCCCATATCGCTGGTTTGGTTGCGACCGGTCTTCACCCAAGCCCAGTGCCATATGCTCATATCACTACAACAACGACCCACAAAACCCTTCGTGGACCACGTGGTGGCTTGATTTTGACAAATGATGAAGATCTAGCTAAGAAAATCAACTCAGCTATTTTCCCAGGTATTCAAGGTGGTCCTTTGGAGCATGTTGTCGCTGCTAAGGCTGTTTCATTCAAAGAAGTTTTGGATCCAGCCTTCAAGGAATATGCTGCTAATGTCATCAAAAACAGCAAGGCTATGGTTGAAGTCTTCTTGCAAGACCCTGATTTCCGTATCATTTCTGGTGGTACTGAAAATCACCTCTTCCTAGTGGATGTAACCAAGGTTGTAGAAAACGGAAAAGTTGCTCAAAACTTGCTGGATGAAGTCAATATTACCCTAAATAAAAACTCAATTCCATACGAAACCTTGTCACCATTCAAGACAAGTGGAATTCGTATCGGAGCAGCAGCCATCACTGCACGTGGATTTGGTGAAGAAGAAAGCCGTAAAGTGGCTGAACTCATCATTAAAACCCTTAAGAATGCAGAAAATGAGGCTGTCTTAGAAGAAGTAAGAAGTGAAGTTAAAGCGTTGACAGATGCCTTCCCACTATACGAGGACTAATACTTTTATGGACATTTATATTAAGAAAGCTATTATCCATCAGTTCAGCCCAGATGATACCGAGCTGTTTCTAGCGGATAAATTTCTCAATATCACTCCAAAAATCGAAGAATACCTGCGCAAAAAAATCGAACGTGTGTATTCAGATGAAGCTAAGACTGGGATTTTCGAAGAAGAAAATCCCTTCTTCAATCATATCACGGATGATTTGTTGGAGACATCAGTAACACTGGCTAATCTCTGGAAAGAGGAGTTTAGCATTTCTGAAAATCTCAAGACCAATGACTTGATTTTTGTTCAGTTTTCTAAAGAAGGCGTTGAGCATTTCGCTTTCTTGCGAATTGCCCTGCGGGAAACCTTGATTCACCTTGGAGGAGAAGTTGATAATCCAATCAAGCTAACTCAGAATAATCTTCCTGGATTTGGAACGGGAGCTGACGAGGCCTTGGTGGTCAATCTTCAAAGTCGCAAGTACCATCTCATCGAGAAACGGATCAAGTACAATGGGACTTTCCTGAACTATTTTTCAGATAATCTCCTAGCCGTTGCTCCCAAGATTTCACCAAAGAAATCTATCAAGGAACTGGAAAAAACGGCTCAAAGAATTGCAGAGTCCTTTAACACAGATGATTTTCAATTCCAATCCAAGGTCAAATCAGCGATTTTCAACAATCTGGAAGAAAGCAATGAACTGTCTCCTGAGAAATTGGCTAACGACCTTTTTGATAACAATCTGACAGCTCGCTTGAGCTTTATCGACCAAGTCAAGGAAGCTGTACCAGAACCAGTCCAGTTTGATGAAATTGATGCCAGTCGCCAGCTCAAGAAATTTGAAAACCAAAAACTCTCCTTGTCAAACGGAATCGAACTCATCGTTCCCAATAACGTCTATCAAGACGCAGAATCGGTCGAATTTATCCAAAATGACAATGGAACCTATTCTATCTTAATCAAAAATATCGAGGATATTCAAAGTAAATAATGTTTAAATTTATAAGAAGAGTGCTTGTGCTAGCAGTCTTCCTTTTCGCTGGATACAAAGCTTATCATATCCATCAGGATGTTAAACAAGTCATGACCTACCAACCCATGGTTCGAGAAATCTTGAGCGAAAGAGATACTCCAGCCAATGAAGAGTTGGTGCTCGCTATGATTTATACTGAAACGAAGGGAAAAGAGCGGGATGTCATGCAGTCTAGTGAGTCTGCTAGTGGTGCTACCAATACCATCAATGACGATGCCTCTAGTATTCGCCAAGGGATACAGACACTAACAGATAACCTCTATTTGGCACAGAGCAAAGGAGTAGATGTCTGGACTGCTGTTCAAGCCTATAATTTTGGACCTGCCTATATAGACTTTATTGCTCAGAATGGTAAGGAAAATACTTTGGCTCTAGCCAAGCGTTATTCCCGAGAAACGGTCGCTCCTATCCTTGGAAATACCACTGGGAAGACCTACACCTACATCAACCCAATTTCTATCTTTCATGGTGCAGAACTCTATGAAAATGGTGGAAATTATTACTACTCGAGACAGGTTCGCTTTAACCTGTATATTATGAAATTCTTTAATTTCTTTTAAGCATCTGGTTTGACCAGGTGTTTTTCACTATAAGCTTTCTTTAAGATTGTTTTATTACCCTAGAAAGGTAAAGGAGGGAATATCCCATGAGAAAGAAATTCTTTCTAACAAGTGCTGCAGTATTGTGGGCCGCAACAGCTATGACAAGCGTCCACGCAGCAACCGATGTTCAAAAAGTAATCGATGAAACCTATGTACAACCAGAATATGTCCTAGGTTCTTCTCTATCTGAAGACCAAAAAAATCAAACTCTTAGCAAACTTGGCTATGATGCATCAAAAGACACCAAAGATATCAAAACTATGACACCTGATGTGTATTCGAAAATCATGAATGTGGCTAATGATGCTAGCCTACAGCTCTATTCATCAGCCAAGATTCAAAAGCTGGGAGATAAGTCGCCTTTAGAGGTCAAGATTGAAACGCCTGAAAATATCACCAAGGTGACGCAGGATATGTACCGTAATGCAGCAGTGACGCTGGGAGTGGAGCATGCCAAAATCACAGTTGCAGCTCCTATTCCAGTTACAGGTGAGAGTGCCCTAGCAGGAATTTACTACTCGTTAGAGGCCAATGGTGCCAAAGTACCACAAGCCAATAAAGACTTGGCCCAAGAAGAGTTAAAAGCCTTGTCTGATATCAATGCTGAAAACAAGGACAAGTCAGGTTACGATGCCAATAAGCTCAATGTGGCTTTGGCAGATATCAAGGCAGGGATTGCAAAGGCAAAAGAAGCCAAAGGAAATCTGACAGAAGAAGATGTCCGCAAAATCGTTGAAGACACGCTAAAAAACTACAAACTTGATCAGGTTATAACAGGAAACCAGGTCAACATCATCATCAATTTTGCACTTAACCTCTCGAAGAGTGACATCTTGAATAATGCTGATTTCACTAAAACCCTAAAAGACCTCAAGGAAAGCATTGTTTCCCAAGCTGGAGATAGCTTTAAAAATATCAACCTCAACTTTGATGCCAATAAAGCGCTAGAAGACGGGGGCAACTTTTTTAGCTCTCTTTGGCAAGCCATTGTCAACTTCTTCAAGAGTTTTGGTGCTTAGGTCATTTCATGATATAATAGATGGTAACAGAAATGTTGCCGTCTTTTTTGTCGGCCGATAGAAAGTGAAAAATATGTTAAAGAAAAATGATATTGTAGAAGTTGAAATTGTTGATTTGACCCATGAAGGGGCAGGAGTTGCCAAGGTAGATGGTTTAGTTTTCTTTGTAGAAAATGCTCTACCAACTGAGAAAATCCTCATGCGCGTCCTTAAGGTCAATAAAAAGATTGGCTATGGGAAAGTTGAAGAATACCTTACACATTCTCCGCATCGTAACCAAGATCTTGACCTAGCTTATCTACGCTCAGGTATCGCTGATTTGGGGCATCTTGCCTATCCAGAGCAGCTCAAGTTTAAAACCAAGCAAGTCAAAGACAGTCTCTACAAGATTGCTGGTATTACAGATGTAGAGGTCGCTGAAACACTCGGCATGGGCCATCCAATCCAGTATCGAAATAAGGCGCAGGTACCTGTTCGTCGAGTGAATGGTATCTTGGAAACTGGCTTTTTCCGTAAAAATTCGCATGACCTTATGCCCCTAGAAGATTTCTTCATCCAGGATCCAGTCATTGACCAAGTTGTGGTAGTTCTTCGAGATTTGCTCCGTCGTTATGATTTGAATCCTTATGACGAAAAGGAACAGTCTGGCTTGATTCGGAATCTTGTGGTTCGTCGTGGTCACTATTCAGGACAAATCATGGTGATTTTAGTAACAACTCGTCCGAAAGTTTTTCGTGTCGACCAATTGATTGAACACCTTATCAAGCAGTTCCCAGAGATTGTGTCTGTCATGCAAAATATCAACGATCAGAATACCAATGCGATTTTTGGTAAGGAGTGGAAGACTCTTTATGGTCAAGACTATATTACGGACCAGATGTTGGAAAATGACTACCAAATCGCTGGCCCAGCCTTTTATCAGGTCAATACTGAAATGGCAGAGAAACTTTATCAAACAGCTATTGACTTTGCAGAGTTAAAAGAAGACGATGTGGTTATTGATGCCTATTCAGGAATTGGAACGATTGGATTGTCCGTCGCCAAGCATGTTAAAGAAGTCTACGGTGTTGAAGTGATTCCAGAAGCAGTAGAGAATAGCCAGAAGAACGCTGCATTAAACAATATCACAAATGCCCATTATGTCTGCAATACAGCTGAAAATGCCATGAAGAACTGGCTCAAGGAAGGTATCCAACCAACCGTCATCTTGGTTGACCCACCACGCAAGGGCTTGACCGAGAGTTTTATCAAAGCAAGCGCCCAAACAGGAGCAGACCGCATTGCCTATATCTCTTGCAATGTCGCAACCATGGCGCGTGATATCAAACTCTACCAAGAGTTAGGATATGAATTGAAAAAAGTTCAGCCGGTGGACTTATTCCCACAAACGCATCATGTTGAGTGTGTGAGTTTGTTAGTGAAACGCAGTTAAACCTCAAAAGGTTCACCCAAACCTTTTGAGTCCCACAAACGCATCAAGAGGATTGTATTATCTTGATATATAAGGTGTAGAGAATAGTTTAGAAAGATGAAAAAGGAGCCATAAGATGAATAATAGAGATTTTTGGAATTCGATAAATAAAAATAACGAGCATAGAAATTGTAACGGAGATGAACTCGTTTGCGATATGATGGTTAAGGAAGGACTTGGGCAAACAGTGGGTGGATATTTTGAAGTTGCAGAATATCCAAAATATAATAAAATAATTGATACAACCAGGGCTGAGCCTTCACAAGCGTTTCATTTTTTTGAATTCTATATTGATGATGGAAAATGTAATCGTTCAGATAAAAAACCAAGTTATAATCAATTAAAGTGTCCTCAATTGATAATGTACATTGCAGAAATGGCGGGATTAGACAGAAAAATTTTACTTGAGTGTCTAGAATATGTCAGAGAAATTGAAAAAGACAACCCTGATATTGGTAGTGAAAAACCGGGAAATTACTTGGAAAGTATAAAGGTTGACAATGGTGGAAATAGTTTAATGGAGTTCAAAAAGAAAATACATATCAGTGAAATACAAAGAATCATTTCGGCGGCGAATTCTTATGACGAAATTGTTCAACAAGTCTCTTTGATAGCAAAGTAGTTTAGGTTCAATGTTTATCCACTGTACAGTGCATAGTTGAAGAAAAATATAGTTTAGATATTTGAACACTATACTATTTCAAATATAGAGAAACAGAAACTTTCTCAGTGCTAAATTTTAAAGATGAAATCCGTCCTAACTATCGTTTCAATGAAATCTGTCAGGATACCGTACCACAGGCCATTATTGCTTTTCTTGAAAGTACAGACTTTGAGGATGCTATTAGAAATGCCATCTCCCTTGGTGGGGATAGTGATACTCTTGCTGCCATCACAGGAAGTATTGCAGAAGCTGCTTATGGTATACCTGATTGGATTAAAGACAAAGTCTATACCTATCTAGATGAGCCTTTAAAGAATGTCATTGAACGATGGGAGCTTTTCATAGCAGGAAAATGATGGTTTAGTTAAGTAGAAAGGTGGCATTGATAGAATTACTTGATAAGTATAAAAAAGAAAAAGTTATAGACGTTATCACAAATATTTTAAAGGCTATTCACCTGAAAAATACGAAGACATTATGAATTATGTCGATGAGTCAGAGATTGACGATTTAAATGAATTCTTTGGTTATGTTGAAAAGTCATTAGAATTAAATGATTTTGACACGATTGATGAGTAGGGTGTGGAATGTCATTTCAATCCGCCTTATGAGTATTCTCAATTGGAGATTTATGATTATGATGACCAGACTGGGTTTGCTGTTGATTATGATTTAACTTCAAATTCTGAACTAGTAGATATGAGATTGCAAGTAGAGTTTCTATATACAGATAATGGCTATACGGTAAGATTTCTTGATGTCGATCCTGGTTAGGAGAAGTTTAACAAGCAATATCCTTGATACACTATTTCTACAGGCATTTAAGATTTTCTTGAATGTCTTTTTTGAGCAAGAGTAGGGTAAAAAGTTTTAAAACTATTAGTTTTCCCATCAATACTTTGAATTCCTTTAAATGAAATTTATGAATGAATCTAAATGGTTATAGAAAGTCATTTCCAGTATGTTCATGCTATAATAGTCTTAGACTTTGTAATTTTGGAGAGATAAATGAAAAAATATAAACATTTATTATGGTTTGCTGGCTTAGTTATCATTCTAGTATCGCTGTTTTCATTGAATGGATGTAGTTTGGGTGGTGAGACCATTCCCAAAAACAGAACAAAGGAACAGTACGAATTTGAAAAAACGTTTGAACCTATATTTAAATTTTTAGAGCAAGACAAGAAGGAGTTTAATGGATTAAAGCTTTACAAAAATAGTATTTATATAGAGAGTGGAAACGTAGTAAAGGATTATAAAGTATTCTTAGATACTAGCCAATCTGACATTAAGGGTGACTATACAATAAAAATTGGGGATAATAAAGAAACAGTTCCTGTTACTTACTCTAATGGGAAGTTAAATTATGGGTCGGAGGTAACTCCTTTATATGATGAAGAAATTCTTAATCTAGTGGTACAAAGAGATTTCTTTACTTCTCTAGATGTAAAGGAGACCTTTAAGAGTGCAGAAACAGAACTGCGTGAGATTGTATATCAGCCAGAAAATAGCTCTGACCTCTATAAACATCTAAAAAGCAAATATGATTTACCAGAGGAAACAACATGTATAGTATTAGTAAATTATTCCAGCTCAACTATATATAGAGTAACTATTCAACTAAAATCTAATCAAAAGATTGTGCAAATTAGTAGTGTTATTTTTGAAAAAGAATGAGGTGTTCATGAACGAAATTGAAAAGAGTAATCGCCGAGCTGAAGTGTCTGCAGTATTATCGAAAGTAGTGTTGAATTGGAAATGAAATATTGTAAAGTGTTTGCGAAATTGAATCAAGATTTGTTAAATCAATTCAGAAAGTGTTTGGGTGGTAAATATGGAATTAAAATTTAAAGAAACAAATAAAACTTTTCATAAAATTGTAGAATTTAAAGGAGAAAAATATCTTTTGGATATGACTAGCATTAGTCCTAAAACTTATTTCTGGGGTTATCTTCCTAGTGAAATCACAGCTAAATGCTTAAAGTTAGATAAAAGAGATACGAGTTTTGAAAGTGCGGCTCCAACTATGAGTAAATCGATTGGTATTGGAATAGGTGTAGCAATAGGCGGAGCTTGTTATGGGATTGTTACGAATGCTTTTAAGAGTTATGACATTAGCCATAATATTTCTTTTAAATTGGGTTTATTTGTCCTCTTTATTGCCCTGGCTTATCTTACTTTCAGGTTCATTGCTTTTGTGGTTCGTCATAATCTTCAACAAAAGCTTTCAAGTAAAGAAACGAAGTATCAAATAGTTTTCAAATTAGCAAGACCACAACGTCAGTTAAAACTGTATAAACTTCTACTTATTCTTTTCGTTATGGTTATAGGATGTTTGGGGTTTTATATGTTTACTGATAATGGGACAGAGGCCTCTATCCTTATCATTAACAGTATTTTATTTTTGGGTTTCTTTACGGTTATCTTAGGTATGTTACCACTCAGAGAAAGTTACGAAAAGCAAGAGATTATTTTTGATAGAATAGAGAAGTTATAATTTATAATAACTTTTTGGGGATTAAAACTATAGCAAATGAGATGGGCGATAATCTGGATAAGAGTATTATGGAAATTGGAAGCAACATTGATTCAGGTATCAAGGAAGTTGGAAATGCTATCGATTCAGGTATTAAATCAATTCAGAAAGTGTTTGGGTGGTAAATGTGGAATTAAAATTTAAGTATTCGAATATAGCAGTTTTTAGAATCGTAGAGTTTAAAAATAAAAGTTATATCTTAGATCCTACCACTATAAAAGGCAAATCCTATTTCTTCGGTTCACTTCCGAAAGAGGTTACTGCTGAGATGGTTGAGTTATCTCCATCTAATGATAGTTTTAGAATAAAATCGAAGACACCAATAGGTGCACCTACTGCTTTAGCTATCATGGTTCAGCCATTGGTAGGTATCTCGTATAAACTCATAGAAAAATCATTCATTGATTGGGGTATAAGTCAACAGCTTTTTTTGAAATTAGGTGTGTTTGCATTCTCCTTATTCTTGTCTTATCTTATGGCTGTCTTCTATGAAAAAAGTGCGGTTGGAAAGTTTGAATCAAGAATTCCCAAAAACAGTAAACGTTGTCGACTTGTTTTTGAACCCAAAGGTAAACGAATGATTGATTGGTATGTAATTTTAGCAATTAATATTGTCTGTTTAATGTTTTTTATGGGAACTAATGATGGCTCAGAAGGAGTCTTGTTGATTATTAATGGCATAATTTCTTGGTTTTACTTTGTAATGATGAGAATGCCACAAGTTCCCTCATACTATAAGACACTAACATTAACTGAAATTGAAGAGCTATAAATACAGAATGCCGAGAAGTTAGAAAAGACTTTTATTCAGGTATTAAATCAATTCGGGAGGTAATTTTGGAAATTAATGTTAAAGAGACGAAGTATTTTTGTCATAAACTTGTAGAACTAAATGGGGAAAAATATATATTAGATGCAAGTTCTATGACTCCCAAGTTCTACTATTGGGGTGTTCCAACAGACGAAATAACGGTTGAGATGGCGGAACTAAATAGAGAGGATATCAATTTTAGTACCCCGATTAATAAGTTTAAAGCTTCATATGTGGCAATTATGGTCCAACCGCTTGTATGGATTGTTTATTCTTTATTGAAAACTTTTTTTAAAGAGTACAATATTAGCCAACAGATAATTTTAAAATTAGTAGTATTTTGCGTATCTATACTGTTCTCTTACTTGATTTTTTATTTTACAAGAGAGAAAGAACGTAATAATGTTAAAGCTTTACTGCCTTCTTCTAGTAGAAAATATGAGATGATTTTTAAACCAGTATCTGCAAGAAGACAAGTTTTTGATGCCTATATTTTTACTGTTCCTATAATATCTTGTTTGGCACTTTATTTGTCTATTAATGATGGAGGAGAAGGTATTGTTCTCGTTATCAATAGCATTGTCTCATTTTTTCTTCTATCATTTTTATTTGGAAAGGTTCCCATTCTTTCCGCTTATAAGATTAGAAACGTCACATTTGAAGGAATTAGAGAAATTAAATAAGGCTTTTGATTCCGGTATTAAATCAATTCAGAAAGTGTTTGGGTGGTAGGAGTAAAAAATGGAGATAAATTTTAGAAATTCTAACATTGGTTGTTATCAAATAGTTGAAATAGATGGGCATTCTCATAAATATATTATGGATACTAGTACTCTGACACCTAAGAGATACTGTTGGGGTTTATTACCCCAAAATATCACTGTTGATATGACGGAACTGGATAAGAAAAATGCTAGTTTTGAAACAAAATCTAAAACACTATTGGGAACTAGCACTATAGCTATAATGGTCCAACCGATTGTAAAAATTGGATACGATATGTTAAGAAATTTATTTGTAAATTATGAGATAAGTCAACAAATATTCATAAAGATAGTTTTATATTTTATTTCTATGTTGATTTCTTATTTTGTTATTTGGAATTCTCTGCGAAGAGCACATAAGATTGCAGCTGAACGGTTGCCTAAGGAAAGTAAGAAAGTTAGATTGACACTTCGAACGACTAAAAGAAGAGAGTTAACAGGGTATATATTTCTTTTCCTAAACTTAGCATGTTTACTTTTCTTTTTAATGCTAAACAATGGTGAAGAGGGAGCAATTTTAGTAATTAATGGTATAATTTCATTAGCCTTATACTTGAGCGTTTGGACGATGCCCCCAATAGGCTTTTCTTATAGAAATAAGTTTTTGACATTTGAAAAAATTGAAGAATTGTAATAATGATAAAGCAGTCTCTATACTGAGCTTTCGATGGATTTGATAGTGGTTTACAAAAATATTGAATTACCGTCATTGTTTTTGGAGAAAAATTTTGGAATTAAAATTTAAAAATTCAAGTATGATGTGCTTTCAAATTGTTCAGATAGAACAAGAATCGAAGAAGTATGTCATGGATACAAGTACTATAAGCCCCAAGAGCTATTACTGGGGAATAAAAACAGATACGATTACAGTGGACATGGTGGAGATTGAAAAGAATAATAACCAATTCGAAATTAAACCTAGCAGACCTGTAAGTGCAACAATGGGAGCCATTATCGTTCAACCAATCGTCAAGGTTAGCTATGATGCGCTGAAAAAATTTTTTATTCACAATAATATTAGCGAGCAAATATTATTAAAGTTATTACTCTTTGCAATTTCTATGCTGATTTCTTATTTTGCAATTCTGATTTCATTAAAGTTATCCCATAATAAAGCAGATAAATGGATTCCTCAAAACAGCAATAAATACACAGTGACCTTTACAACTATTAAAAAAAGTAACGGAGGAGTATATCCTTTGGTTGGAGCAATTGCCCTTTGTTTACTTTTCTTTCTTGGTTTGAATAATGGAACAGAAGGGGCTTTTTTGGTAATCAATGGAATCATATCGTTATTCTTTTTCATGTTTACTCTAGGAAGTTTTCCAATCGCTCATCCATACAAGCATGGTCAAATTGAGGTTGAAAAGATTGAGAAAATATAGAATAAATGATATTGGAAATAGTATCGATTCAGGTATTAAATCAATTCAGAAAGTGTTTGGGTGTTGAATGATGCATTTAAAGTTTAAGAATGCTAATACGATGGCGTATAGCATTGTAGAAATAGAAAATAAAAAGTATCTTATGGACTTAGGTTCAATGAAAGGGAAACGCTATTTTCTCGGATTGATGCCTAACTCAATCACTCTTGATATGATTGAGTTAACTCCCTCTGATGATAGTTTTGAAATTAAGTCTAAACCAAAGATAGGAACAACTACTATATCTATTATGGTACAACCATTTGTAGCTCTACTATATAGAGCTATGGAATCAGCTTTTATTAGTATGGGATTGAGTCAACAGATATTTATGAAGAGTATACTATTTTTCTTGTCTATGATTCTTGCATACTTAGGAGCTGTTTATTATGAAAAAAATTCTCGACATAATGCATTATCAAGAATACCAGAGAAAAGCAAACGTTATAGAGTCAAGTTTAAACCAAATGGTAAAAGAAATCCTGTATTATTGTTCGGCTTTTTATTGAATATTATTTGTTTTGGATTTTTTATGGGCATTAATGATGGTGCTGAAGGAGCAGTTTTAGTTATAAATGGATTGCTATCAACATTTTTCTTTTTTATAGCTAGAATGCCGACAATTAGTTCTTCATGTAGGAACAAGGAATTAATACCAGTTGAAATAGAGGAAATCTAATAGTATAACTTCGAAAATAATAACATTTTTTGTGAATCTAGATAATAGGAGACATTATGTTTAAATCTAATAAATGGCTGTACTTTTTGTTATCCATTCCATTTCTGCTTCTTTTTTTAACATTTCTAAGTTATGGGAATTTTCTTCTTAACAATAACGGAAGATTTGTACATGAGCATGAAAAGACTATCAAGAGTGCGCTTATTACCTACCTGGAAGATGAGGAAAGACAATCTATAAAGTCTCTTAAAATTCTACCAAATACTGCTAGAGGAGGGTATGATAATGGTGGTGATGTGGGTGGAAGTTACCATATTCAATTTTCAGCCTATGTCAACGATAATCCTAACCAGTCTTTAAAAGCGGAGTTGTATTTTCCAGATGCGAGCATCTCACCTTTTACTTTGATCAAACCCGACCCTTTTAAAGATAAAAAGAAGATGTCACGATGGTTTATAGGTGAGATTGAGTTGTCAGACGACCCTTCTTGGAGAAAGGAGTAAAAATGAATTATTTAGAAATACGCAAGAAATATGGATTTTATAGAAAAGTCGTGATTGTTTTGGCTGTTATTCTCAGTCTTTTTGTAGCTTGGATGGTGAAAGATAGGACTATTCAAACCTTTTGTATTTTATTCATAAATGCACTCTTATTTCTTTTCATAGCACTAATCAGAAGAGGGTATTTAAGGAGTGGTACTAAGTTACTGCATATGGACTTAGATTTACTATCATGGCAGCAATACATTGAGTTGAACAAAAGTGCAAAAAGAGCTCTTATAAAATTGGATGTGACGCTAACATCTGTTGGGTATTCCTATATGATTGGTGATTTCGATGCTGCCATTAAGGAGGCTTCTGAAGCAATGACTGATCAAAAACTGAAGCCAAAATACAGGGATTTCTTAGAGAGTTACCTCGTTCGCTCGACAGTTCTTGCAAATCCAAACCTAACCAGAGATGAGCTTGATCTTATGCTAAACAAAATGTCCATATCAGATTCCTCTCTAGCTGAGAAAACAAAAAGCGTGAGTATCGCACTTTACGATTTAACAATTGCTCATCAATCCAATGATTACTTTGAAGAATTGAAAAACGAGTTTAAATATCAACAATTGGAAATCACTTACTATCAAGCTTTGAACTCTAAATTAAAAGGAGATATGACTAGGGCGAATGAGTTGTTTAGAAAACTCGCTCAAGAAGATGAACAGCTCTATATCGTCCAGAAGTCTAAAGAATTTTTAAAAAGTGAATCTATTAATTAGCGATGAATAAGTACAGAAAAGGATAAAAAGGATTAAGTGTGAAATCAAATAAACTATTGCTAATAAACGGAGTTATTTCTTTAATTGGAGCTTTAACGATTATTTACCTTTCTTCTAAAATGTGGAAATTTGAACTCGTTTACTGGGTGATACCTAAGCTTGTTAGACTTTCCAGTTGGGATGGAATCTACTTTTCAACTTGTTTAATATTGCTGTTTTTTGGTTTTGTAGCATTCCTTCTTTATGATGAGGAATCAAAAATCAATAAGAAGACTTATCAGTTTCTTTTGATTGCATCGATTATTGGTTTTATTCCAATATTAGCTGGATTTTCCAGTGTGTTCGCATTTGTTTCAGCTAATTTATACTTAATGGATTATATAAAATTGTCAAAAAAGTAAAGTAGTGGATTGCTAACAATAAGTATTTATTCTTGTTTAAGTTTAGGTTAGTGCTTGATACATTAACGTCTCTATTCTAGTTAGTGGATTCGATTTTTCAAGCATTTGAATGGCGTTTACATAACTCAAGTGATATAATTAGTTACTAGAATTTTTGTAACTATTAAAGGAGTATTATCAATGAAAAAAGCAATGTTAATTATCAACCCTACCTCTGGTGGGGAAAAGGCTTTGGATTATAAGGTCAAGCTGGAGAATAAAGCCAAAGATTATTTTGAGCACATGGAAACCAAAATTACCGAAAAAGCACTGGATGCAACACACTTTGCTGAGGAAGCGTCTCGTGAGCAGTACGATGCGGTGGTTGTTTTCGGTGGAGACGGGACTGTCAATGAAGTCATTTCAGGTATTGCTGAGAGAGACCACATTCCTAAGTTAGGGATTATCCCTGGTGGGACGGGTAACCTCATTACGAAACTGTTGGAAATCAATCAAGACATCGATGGCGCGATAGATGAACTCGATTTTAATTTAACCAACAAGATTGATATCGGTAAAGCAAATGATAACTATTTTGGTTATATCTTTAGTATCGGTTCTCTGCCTGAGGCGATTCACAATGTTGAAATCGAGGATAAGACAAAATTTGGTATTCTTGCCTATGCTGTAAATACCATGAAGTCTGTCATGACGGATCAGGTCTTTAACATTAAGGTTGAGACAGAAAATGGAAATTATGTAGGTGAAGCTAGTCATGTTTTGGTTCTCTTGACAAATTACTTCGCTGATAAGAAAATCTTTGAAGAAGACAAAGATGGCTATGCGAATATTTTGATTCTAAAAGATGCTTCTATATTCTCAAAATTATCCGTAATTCCTGATTTACTAAAAGGAGATGTTGTCGGCAATGATAATATTGAGTATATCAGAGCGCGTAATATTAAGATTTCTTCAGATAGTGAATTGGAGTCAGATGTTGACGGCGATAAATCGGATAACCTACCTGTTGAAATCAAAGTCCTAGTTCAGCGGGTAGAAGTATTTTCAAAACCGAAAGAGTAGAAAGTAAAAATTAGTTTATTTTTCACTGCGAAATCGAGTTTCATATCAATGATTGGAGGAGGAATGAATTCTCTATTTGATGAATTTCGAACAATTTGTTCTCATTTAAACCAAGTTGGAATCACACCGACGCTCATGGGGTCTTTGGGTTTTGAATACCGTTCAAATGAAGAATGGCAGCCGTCTGACATTGACATTCATGTGCCTGGTGACCCTAGAGGCTGGGAAGCACCCGATCATCTCAGAATTTATGACTGGGAGAAGATAATGAAAGTGATGAAAGGTTTAGGCTACGTTTTAATAGATATTCATGAGCATGAATTCCAAAAGGATGGTCTGAGTGTTGAGTTTGGAAGTATTGATTCTTTACCAGATTTTGCAGGGGTTTCGGAATCAGATATAGAGTTGATTCATCTCGAGGACATCACGTTTCGCGTTCCAAGTTTAGAACAGTATTTAAGTATTTATAAGTCTTCTTCCCAAGATTCCTATCGAAATAACCACAATAACAATAAGGATTTTAAAAAGATAGAGTGGCTGGAAAGACAGTTGTAAATCATCAATCAGAAAGTAGTAGGTATTAAGTCTTACTGCTTTTTTATATTCTCAAAAACAATTCACTCGAAACTACGGACAAGCCTTGCAAATAAAATACGAAAGTAGTATACTAGAATCACAATTATGAAAACGTTTGCGCCGCAAATGCAACCAAGTAAATCAGGAGACAAATACAATGGAATTAACAGCCATTTACCACAGACCAGAGTCGGAGTATGCTTATCTTTATAAAGACAAGACAATGCACATTCGTATCAGGACCAAGAAAGACGATATTAAAAGCATTAGCTTACATTATGGAGATCCTTTTATCTTTATAGAGGACCGTTATGAAGATAGTAAGGAGATGAGTAAAGTAACTTCTGATGCTTTGTTTGATTATTGGCAAGTGGAGATTTCAGTTGGCTATGCCCGACTCCAGTATCTCTTTGAACTTAAAGATAAGCAAGGTCAGAGTATTCTGTATGGTGATAAGGGATGTGTTGAAAACACGCTAGAAAATCTTCATTACGAAGGAAATGGATTTAAAATCCCTTATATCCATGAGATTGATGCTTGCCATGTTCCTGACTGGGTGCCAAATACAGTATGGTATCAGATTTTCGCGGAACGTTTTGCCAATGGGAATCCTGAGATTTCTCCAGAAGGGGCTCTGGCTTGGGATACATCTATCAAACCAAAAACGAGTGATTTCTTTGGTGGTGATTTACAAGGTATCATTGACCATCTGGATTACTTGCAAGATTTGGGGATTACAGGACTTTATCTCTGTCCGATTTTTGAATCTCCAAGTAATCACAAGTACAATACGACGGATTATTTCGAAATTGACCGTCATTTTGGAGATAAGGAAACTTTCCGTCAACTGGTGGACCAAGCCCATCAGAAAGGCATGAAGATCATGCTGGACGCTGTTTTTAACCATATCGGGGACCAATCGCCCCAGTGGCAAGATGTCCTTAAACACGGTGAAGAGTCAGTATATAAAGACTGGTTCCATGTTCAAGACTTCCCAGTGACCAAGGATAAGCTTGGGAATCCAAGAAAGCTCCCTTATCATACCTTTGCTTTTGCCAGCTATATGCCTAAGCTCAATACAGCCAATCCTCAAGTGAAGGACTATCTGTTGAGCGTTGCGACCTACTGGATTGAAGAGTTTGATATCGATGCTTGGCGCTTGGATGTGGCTAATGAAGTGGACCATCAATTTTGGCGAGATTTTCGGAAGGCTGTCCTGGCTAAAAAGCCCGAGCTTTATATTCTTGGAGAGGTCTGGCATACTTCTCAGCCCTGGCTAAATGGCGATGAATTTCACGCAGTTATGAATTATCCTCTCTCTGACAGTATCAAGGATTATTTCTTACGTGGGGTTAAGAAGTCCCATCAATTTATCGATGAGATCAATAGCCAGTCTATGTACTATAGACAGCAGATTTCGGAAGTGATGTTCAATCTCTTGGATTCGCATGATACGGAGCGCATTTTGGCAACGGCCAAAGGAGATATCCAGCTTGTTAAGTCTGCCCTTGCCTGCCTCTTTTTGCAAAGGGGAACACCGTGTTTATACTATGCAACGGAGTTGGAGTTAGGTGGAGGACCAGATCCAGATTGTCGTCGTGTCATGCCTTGGGACCGTGTTTCTGATAGCAATGACATGCTGAATTTTATGAAGAAATTGATTCAGCTTCGCAAGGATATTTCAGACATTATCCAACATGGAAGCTATAGTCTGAAAGAGATCAAGCCAGATGTGGTATCGCTGGCATGGGATTATGATGGACACAAAATCCAAGCTATTTTTAACCAATCAAGTGAAAACTATCTTGTAGAAGACAGTGATGCTGTAGCGCTGGCCAGTCATTGCCAAGAATTGGACCAGCAACTGGTGATATTGCCTAAAGGTTTCGTCATTCAATAAAAAATAGGATTAAAAAGGCTGTAATGAATGGGTGATTCGTGCAGTCTTTTTTTGACTTATGTAGTATAATATAGCTAAGTCAACGATTACTAGCTGAATGATTAGTGAATGCTATTTAAATGAAAAAGAGACTTGTACTCTAGAAGGAGAATTGCATGAAACGAACGAGAAAAGTAGTAGCCTTTGGAATGTGCTTGCCCTTATTATTTGGATTGGCTGCTTGTCACCAAAATAATACGAGCACTGAAGCTACAAATCAAGCACAGACCAGTTCAGATAAAGTTCCTTGGATGGCTTCATATACCAATCTGAACAATCAGGTCAGTATCGAAGAGGTCAAATCTCTCTTATCAGCTCATTTGGATACAAATAGTGTTGATGCATTTTTCAATCTTGTCACAGACTATAATGCGACTGTCGGCTCCACTGGCTTAAGTGGTGATTTTGCTTCCTTTACAAAGACAGAATACGATGTAGAGAAAATCAGCAATCTTTGGAATCAAAAAAAGGGTGACTTTGTCGGGACCAACTGCCGTATCAATAGCTATGCGTTATTAAAAAATTCAGTCACGATCCCAAAACTTGAAAAGAATGACCAGCTACTTTTTGTGGATAACGATGCTATCGATAAGGGAAAAGTATTTGACGCGAAAGATAAGGAAGAGTTTGATATTCTATTTTCTAGGGTGGAGACGGAAGCGACAACGGATGTAAAAGTTCACGCGCAGAAGATGGAGAAATTCTTCTCCCAGTTTCAATTCAATGACAAAGCTCGAATGTTGTCTGTTGTATTGCATGACAATTTGGATGGAGAGTTTCTTTTTATTGGGCACGTAGGTGTTTTAGTGCCAGCTGAGGAGGGTTTCTTATTTGTAGAGAAACTGACTTTTGAAGAGCCCTATCAAGCTATTAAGTTTGCCAGCAAGGAAGATTGTTACAAGTATTTAGCTACAAAGTATGCGGATTACACTGGTGACGGATTAGCTAAGCCTTTTATCATGGATAATGAAAAGTGGGTTGAAGGTTATTAAGATAGTCAAAGGAGAAGTAGTATGGAGACAGTAGTAGCACTTTTAGTTGTCATTCTTATCGGATTCTGGGCTGTAAACATTCTCACGCCTCGTAAGGCAAATAAAAAGGAAAGATTTATAGGCTATATGCAGCGCTATGATATAGATGGTGAGGGATACCAGTCAGAAGTCTGGGAAGTGAGAGAAGATGAGGAATGGAAATAAGGAGGAGAGACCAAAAACAGTATTATGCATTTTCAAGAAAGGTAACTAGTGAAATCAGTGCTATCCTAAGAAACGAATAGGAGGAAACTTTATGGGAATGATTGCTAATTATCGATATCTAGCTGACAATGAGTTAAGCCAAATAATGCGAGATTCTCGTCAGGAAGAGGAATTGCTTGACATAGTCGAGGATTCTACTAAGGAAAATGAGACGTTGCTAGATATTGACAAAATGTGGGACGCCTTACTCTTTGTTATGACAGGCTTTAGTAGTTCAGAATTTATGGATGACGATCCTTTGAGAGAAGCTGTCTTGGGAGTGACCCCTTTAGAAAATGTGTCGGAATATATAGCCTATACTGAAAAGTCAAAGATAGCTGAAATTGCTCAAGCTTTAGAGAATTTTGACATGGATAGGGCTATGGCAGACTTTAGCATGGAAGCATGCAAGAAGGCAGATTTGTATCCCGATATTTGGAATTATCTTGATGAAGAGGAAGAAATCAAGGATGATATTCGAACCTGTTTTGTAAAAATGAAAAACTTTTATAAGAAAATCTTAACTCTCAAAGGAAATGTCCTAGTGACTATTTGTTAACTACTTTTACCAACTGTTAGTCAGGTGCGTGATGAATGTACATTTAGAAAATCGAACACCTGATGATTTGTCTGGTGAAGGAAATATTCCACAGTATAGTCAGACGGAATAGATAGAAATAGGTTATAGAATTTGTAAGCATAATAGATTTTAAGCTTTAAGATGGAGGATTGAAGAGATGGGAAAAATTGAATGGGACCAGATAAAGACTCGCTTAGATGCCTTGCTTGTCATTGATGAGTATCGAACAGATCCAAACAAGACATGGCTTCGATTGATTGTTAAGACTGAGGAAAGCTACGGAGTCCGTTACCTTATCGACAACGGTTCTGGTGATTCTCTAGATGTGATCTTTACTGATAAAATGATCCTTATAAAGGGCTTTGACCATGAAAGCAGTTTGAGTCAATTTGCTGCGGATGAGTGGAATCAAGACATCATAGACGGATTTTATAAAGGACTGGATGAAAAGTATCAAAACCTATACTCAGAAGAACAAAAAGATGAAACAACCTTCTTTATCTGGTATGACGGACAAGAGCATCAAAATACCTACCAAGACCAGGACGGTGGTGAATGGTTATTATCCTATTTCTTTGACAGTTTTGAGCAATTTCATGAGTTTGTGACGTATTACTATTCAATTACCGTAGATGAGGACTTACTTAGAAAACTTTACAATCAAGGTCAGCTTTCAGAAGTAGAATTAGAGCAGTTGATTCGAACTTCCTAGCTGGAAATATTTATAAAATCTGATGAAAAGAACTGATTTTCGATATCAAGTCATACTTGAAGAATTATTGAAGCAGCTAGTGATTGTAGTTTCTTTTTTCTTATGCAGATAACGATTTAAAACGATTTCTTTTTATTGTTGAAAGATATTTCGCGAACAAAAAACAAGATTATTAAAAAAAGTTTAACAAAATCCTTTACACGCTCTTGTAAACATGATATAGTTATAAGGCTTAGAAAATGAGATGATGTTTTCTAGCAAATATAAACCCGAGTAAAAAATGCCTACGGACAGGCAGGGTTGAATGCCGAAGCGTGGTTGAAAAGCCACATTATTGATAGGGTTAAAAGCCTACTTTTATAAGTTGATGTTAGGACACTTGTCCTAATTCATAAATTTTAGTGTGGTGAAAGCACACGTCATCTTGTGAAACGATCAATAAAGTACGTAATATTTGCTACTAGAGAGTTAGGAAACATCAGGAACAGACATACTCAACAGAAACCAAAATACACACGTCAGAAGATTGCAGAGCAGGTGAAAACCTGCTCTTTTTTCATAAGTCAACCTTTAGTCGCCTTTATCTTTTTGAGGTGCTAAAAATATGGTAAAGGAGTATGTCTTGAAGAAGTTAGATCAAAACCAAGCCCCAATTTATGAGGCCTTGGTCAAGCTACGCAAGAAAAGGATTGTCCCCTTTGATGTGCCAGGTCACAAGCGTGGACGAGGAAATCCGGAACTTGTCGAACTGTTAGGGGAAAAATGTGTTGGCATTGATGTCAATTCTATGAAACCCTTGGATAATCTAGGTCATCCCATTTCGATTATTCGGGATGCAGAGGAGTTGGCAGCGGATGCTTTTGGAGCAGCGCATGCCTTTCTCATGATTGGTGGGACAACTTCTTCCGTGCAGACCATGATTCTTTCGACTTGTAAGGCAGGAGATAAGATTATTCTGCCACGTAATGTCCACAAATCTGCCATCAATGCGCTGGTTCTATGTGGTGCCATTCCCATCTATATCGAGATGAGTGTAGATCCTAAAATTGGCATCGCTTTAGGTCTTGAAAATGACCGTGTTGCGCAGGCAATTAAGGAGCATCCAGATGCTAAAGCTATCCTAATTAACAATCCTACTTACTATGGAATTTGTTCAGACCTCAAGGGTTTAACGGAAATGGCTCACGAAGCTGGCATGATGGTTTTAGTAGATGAAGCCCATGGAGCGCATTTGCATTTTACAGACAAATTGCCACTGTCTGCTATGGATGCTGGCGCTGATATGGCGGCGGTCTCTATGCATAAGTCTGGTGGGAGTTTGACTCAAAGTTCCATCCTGCTTATCGGGGAACAGATGAATCCTGAGTACGTTCGTCAGATCATCAACCTGACCCAGTCTACATCAGCCTCTTACTTGTTGATGGCTAGTTTGGATATTTCTCGACGGAACTTAGCTCTTCGTGGCAAAGAGTCTTTTGAGAAAGTCATTGAGCTATCCGAATACGCTCGTCGTGAAATCAATGCTATCGGTGGTTACTATGCCTACTCAAAAGAGTTAATAGACGGTGTGTCGGTCTGTGATTTTGACGTGACTAAGCTGTCCGTTTACACTCAGGGTATTGGCTTAACAGGTATTGAGGTTTATGACCTCCTCCGAGATGAATACGACATTCAGATCGAATTTGGTGATATTGGGAATATCTTGGCCTATATTTCCATTGGTGACCGCATCCAAGACATCGAACGTTTGGTCGGTGCTTTGGCGGATATCAAGAGACTCTACTCGAGAGATGGGAAGGACTTGATTGCTGGAGAATATATTCAACCCGAGTTAGTCCTTTCTCCTCAGGAAGCCTTTTATTCAGAGAGAAAAAGTTTAACCTTGGATGAGTCTGTTGGACAGGTCTGTGGGGAATTTGTCATGTGCTATCCTCCAGGAATTCCAATCCTAGCACCAGGTGAACGCATTACACGAGACATTGTGGATTATATCCTATTTGCCAAAGAACGTGGATGCTCCCTCCAAGGGACGGAAGATCCAGAGGTCAATCACATCAACGTCATTAAGAGAAAGGAGAACTAGATGGATTTATGGTTTTCTGAAGTTCATACTCCAGATGTGAAATTGTCCCTGAGAACCGCCAAGCAACTCTACGCTGGTAAAAGTGAATGGCAGGATATCGAAGTTTTGGATACGCCAGCTTTTGGGAAAATACTAATCTTAAATGGTCACGTCTTGTTTTCAGATGCAGATGATTTTGTTTACAATGAAATGACGGTCCATGTTCCCATGGCTGTCCATCCTAATCCTAAGAAAGTATTGGTTATTGGGGGTGGCGATGGCGGTGTTGCCCAAGTATTAACGCTCTATCCTGAACTGGAGCAAATTGATATTGTGGAACCAGATGAGATGTTGGTTGAGGTCTGTCGTGAGTATTTTCCAGACTTTGCTGCAGGGCTAGACGATCCTCGTGTTACCATTTACTACCAAAATGGACTGCGATTTTTGAGAAACTGTGAGGATGATTACGATATCATTATCAACGATGCGACAGATCCATTTGGCCATACAGAAGGGCTCTTTACCAAGGAATTTTACGGCAATAGTTATAGAGCCTTGAAAGAGGACGGAATCATGATCTATCAGCATGGGAGTCCCTTCTTTGACGAGGATGAGTCAGCTTGCCGAAGCATGCACCGCAAGGTCAATCAAGCATTTCCAATCAGTAGGGTTTATCAGGCCCATATCCCAACCAGTCCAGCGGGCTATTGGTTGTTTGGATTTGCATCGAAAAAATACCACCCCGTCAAAGATTTTGACAAGGAGGGCTGGAAAAAACGCCAGATTTTCACGGAATACTATACTGCAAACTTACATGTGGGAGCCTTTATGTTGCCCAAGTATGTTGAGGATATTTTAGAAGAAGAGGAAGGAAAAAAATGAGTCGTTTATTAGTTATTGGATGTGGGGGCGTTGCCCAAGTTGCTATTTCAAAGATTTGCCAGGATAGCGAAACCTTTACAGAGATTATGATTGCTAGCCGCACTAAGTCAAAATGTGATGACTTAAAGGCTAAATTAGAAGACAAAACAAGTACAAAGATTGAGACAGCTGCCCTTGACGCTGACAAGGTTGAAGAAGTGATTGCTTTGATTGAAAGCTACAAGCCAGAAGCTGTTTTGAACGTAGCACTCCCATATCAAGACTTGACCATTATGGACGCATGTTTGGCGACTGGAGTTCACTATATCGACACAGCTAACTACGAGGCAGAGGATACAGAAGATCCTGAGTGGCGTGCTATCTACGAAAAACGCTGCAAGGAACTTGGTTTTACAGCCTACTTTGACTACTCATGGCAGTGGGCTTATCAGAAGAAATTCAAAGAAGCTGGCTTGACTGCTCTGCTTGGATCTGGCTTTGACCCAGGTGTAACCAGCGTCTTTTCAGCATATGCCCTCAAACACTATTTTGATGAAATCCACTATATCGACATTCTAGACTGTAATGGTGGTGACCACGGTTATCCATTTGCGACAAACTTTAACCCAGAAATCAATCTACGTGAGGTTTCTGCGCCAGGTTCTTACTGGGAAGATGGGAAATGGGTTGAAGTCGAAGCTATGT